>CATPBF010000012.1 GCA_955652585.1 Candidatus Dormiibacterota bacterium
CGCGTGCTGCGACGCCACGGTATCGACGCGATGGTGCCGATCGGAGGTGACGACACGCTCAGCGTTGCGTCGGCGCTCCACGAAGCGGGCTTTCAAACCGTCGGCGTCCCCAAGACGATCGACAACGACCTCAGTGTCACCGAGTTCTGCATCGGCTTCGACACCGCCGTCGGAGTGGTGACGGAGGCCCTCGACCGGCTGCACACGACAGCGTCGGCTCACCACCGCGTGATGGTCGTCGAGGTGATGGGTCGCGACACCGGCTGGGTGGCTTTGGCCGGCGGAGTGGCCGGCGGCGCCGACCTCATCATCATTCCCGAGTTCCCGCTTACTCTCGGCGACGTCGTCAGCCACCTCTACCGGCGCCGCGGCGAGGGCAAGCTCTTCAGCATCATCGTGGTCGCGGAGGGCGCGCACATCCCCGAGCTCGAACAGGGGGCGGCGAGCCAGTCGGAGACGGACGCGTTCGGCCACGTGCAGCTCGCCAAACGCGGCATCGGCGATGCCTTGGCGAGAAGGGTCGAGCTCGAGACCGGCTTCGAGACGCGTGTGACGGTACTCGGTCATCTTCAGCGCGGAGGATCCCCGACACCGACGGATCGCATCTGGGCGACGCGACTCGGCGTGCATGCCGTGGAGCTGATCGCTGCCGGCAAGAGCGGCGTGATCCCGATCCGGCGCAATGGCGAGGTGGAGGTCGTGCCACTCGCCGACGTCATCCGCGAGACGCGCCGCGTTCCCGAGGACCTCTACGCCCTGACCCGCGTCTTCGAGTGAAGACGATTCAAGGGAAGACGGTCTAAGCTTCGGTTCAGGTCCCGATGCCGTACATCGTGTTGGTCCCGGCCGTTCTCCTCCTGCTGTACGTCGTCGCGTCCTATTACCTGTATCGGCGGGCGTTCGTGCCTCCCAAGCCGCGCCCCCTAGACGACTTCACATTCACCCCTTTCGAGTTCCAGGCCGACTTCGAGGAGGTCGAACTGGTCACCGCCGACGGCGTCAACTTCGGCGCCTGGCACTTCCGGCAGCCAGGCTCACCGCAAACGGTGATCGTGTCCGGGGGCCACAAAGGGCAGCGCCAGGGCTCGCTGGGGATCTCGGCCGCGCTCTGGCGCAAGGGATTCAACGTCATCCTCTATTCCTATCGCGGCTGGCCGGGCAGCGACGCCGCGCCCATCACCTTCGGGATCAAGGAGGTCCTGGAGCTGGAGGCGGTCATCGCCTTCGCCCGCAAGCGCATCCCTAAAGCTCGTATCGGCCTGCTCGGCTTTTCGATGGGGGCGGTCGTGACCTTGCTCGGAGCGGCGGGCGAGCCGGGCGTCCAGGCGCTGGTCCTCGACAGCCCGTACAGCGACCTGCGCACGGTGATGATCGAGAACGTCCGCCACACCATCAAGCTTCCGGGCACGCCATTCGTTTGGCTGGCTGGCCAGATGTTCCGCCTGCGCACGGGTTCGCGGCTTTCGGAATCGAGCCCCCAGGCCGTGCTCAGCTCGCTCGAGCCGCGTCCCCTCTTTTTCATCCACGGCGGCGCGGACGACATCGTGTCCGTCAACCACGGCCGCCGGTTGTACGACGCGTACCGCGGCCCGCGCGAGATCTGGATCGTCCAGGGGGCCCCTCACACCGGCGCCTACGCGGCGGACCGTCCGCTTTATGTAGAGCGCGTGGCCGGCTTCTTCGCCCGCCACCTCGGGCTCGACGTCAGCAGCCATCTGCGCCTGGTCGAAGAAGAAGAAGTCAGCTAGCTGCAACAAATCGCCTGGCGGGCGACAGGAATAGGTGAGACATGCAGCAGGTGGCAGACGTCAAACCTTCGCGAAGCAGCGTGATCAGTGAGAGGACTTTCGCCGACCTCCTGACACCGCTGATCGAACCGGGGCTCCGGCTCGCCGTTGGCATGCTCCACGACCCGAGTGCGGCTGAAGATGCTGTTCAGGAAGCATCCTTCACCGCCTGGCGCAAGCTGGCTCAGATCCAGCATCAAGATCAGCTCCGCGCCTGGTTCTTGGGCGTGGTCGCCAACAAGTGCCGAAATGCCCGGCGGCGCAAGTGGGTGGCCGATGTGAAGCTTGGGCTGCCCGAACAGCTCTCGGTCGTGTCGGGCGAGGAGCGCTCGCTGCGCGGCACTGACCTGCGTCGTGCGATCGCGCGACTTCGCCACGAGGACCGGCTCGTGGTCGTTCTCTATTTCTACCTCGACATGCCGCTCGAAGATGTGGCCGCTGTCGCACGCACTTCCGTGGGCGCAGCCCGCGCCCGGCTATATCGATCCGTCCAGCGCCTGCGCCCGGAGCTGGCGGTTGAGGAGGCGCTCAGATGAGCCTGCGCAAACAAATTCATTCGGCGTTTGACGAAGTCGCCCCGCCGACCTTCGGCGCTCCTGAGCGGGTCGTGCAAACGGTATTGGCGGAAGGCTCCAGCCGACGGAGGAAGGAACGAATGATGCTTCGCTTGAGAGTCCCGTTGTCTCTAGTGGCTGTATTCGTGCTGATCGCCCTGGTGGTAGGCGTGCTGATCGGTGGCCGGTTGATTCAGAACTGGAACTCGTTCCGCAATTCGGCGCCGGCAGGTGGCGGTCAGACAGAATTGGCTCAATTGGAAAGCCGGCCGCTCGTCTTGCCCACGCCGGCTTCGTATCTCGACTGCAAACCCGGTCCTTTCAACCAGGCCGGTTCTCTCGGAAAAGGACCCGTCTACGGTGATGGAGGCGGAACGTCGTCGACGAGTTGGGGCATTTACTACCACAATCTCGCTTACGCCGAAACCGACATCACAGGTCCCATTCTGGTTCGGGCGAACGATCTCTTCACTCACCAGCCCGTGGTCTTCGTCGGGCAGTACGCGGCAGGGCCGGTGGCCGGCCACGACATAGTCGACGGCGTGGCGGTTGAGCAGCACACAGAGCTTGTGTTCGCTACGAGTGAGGCTTCGAAGAGTTACCGCAGTACGCACAAATTTGCCTGGCCCTTCATCGCCGGAGTTCCCACCACTTGGTCGGGCTCGACCGGCTGGCAGATCGACGGGGTTGGCTTCAGTGAGGTATTCGTGGCCTGCTAGGCCAGGGTGCTGGACAGCAGGACTCCGTTGGCCCAGTAGGTACCGGTCGGGCCGGCGGGCAGCAGGTCGTAGGTCCGAGCGCCCCCATACGGGACCAGCTCCCAGAGCGTGATCCTGGAACCGTCGAGCTCGTCGCCGACCGCCAGGCTGCCCAGCGGGCGCCCATCCGCGGTGCGATGGCCCGGGGACACCAGCACCTCGCGGCCGTCGGCCAGGCGGAGGTGAACCATCACGTGGCCGGACGGCACCTCCATGCTGCCAACCTCGACGACGGCCGCGGCGATTCGCGTGCCGTCACCGTCGGCGGTCCAGACCAGCATGCCGGCCTTGACGTCGGTGACCCGGATGTCGCCGCCGGGCGTCGCTATCAGCGTGGCGGCGGCCAGGCAGATGGGGCATGGAGGCATGCCGCTGGGCTTGCGCGAGGCCACGGTGACGACGCCGTCGACGCGGACCGAGCCGTCGACCAGCTCGACGCCGTTCTGGGCGCCTTGCGACCGAACGCGGATCCCGAAGGTGTAGGAATCCCCGTTCTGCGTGAGAACGAGCGCCCGCACCCGCTTGAAGGCTTGATAGAGGGTGAGCCTCTGCGCTGCGTCAAGGTCGCCAGGCGGCAGGTGCTCGTGGGCGACAATGGCCGAGTAGAGTTCGGCATCGGCTCGAATCTGCGGGTAATAGGTGTCGGCGTTGCTCTCCTCGCCACCCTGGCGCGCGATCGGATAGTAATCGGGGTCGCAAAACAGTGGGACGCCCACTGCGTCCATGACCCTGAACTTGAGCTGGTCGACCGTCAGCGGGCTGCCCACGGCACCTCCGCCGCCGGACCCGCCGGCCGAGCCGCAGGCGACGGCGAGCAGAACGATCGCGATGGCAAGCTTGAGTCTCATCCGCTTATTAATCAAACACGCCGGCCAGGCCCCTAAAGTAACGCTCTCCGGAACCAAATGGCCCGGCCATGCGTATTCACCTCGAATGGCCATGAATGGTCAAACCTATAATCCCCGGCATGGGGGCCCGCCCGGGATGGTGACCGACGTCGTCACGAGAGTTGCTGAAGCATTTACGGCCAACGTCGGCCGGGCGATCGTCAACAAAGAAGACGAGGTCCGGCTGTGCCTGGTGACCCTTCTCTGCGAAGGCCACCTGCTGATCGAGGACGTCCCTGGCGTAGGCAAGACGATGCTCGCGAAATCGCTTGCACGCTCGCTGGACTGCACTTTTCGCCGCATCCAGTTCACGCCCGACCTGCTTCCCTCCGACGTCACCGGCGTGAGGGCCTTCAACCAGAAGCTCAGCGACTTCGAGTTCCGGCCGGGCCCGGTGTTCGCGCAGATCCTGCTCGCCGACGAGATCAACCGGGCCAGCCCCAAGACCCAGGCTGCCTTGCTGGAGGCCATGGAAGAGCGCCAGGTGACCATCGATGGCGAGACGCACGATTTGCCCAAGCCTTTCATGGTCATGGCGACGCAGAACCCTGTCGAATACTCCGGCACGTTCCCGCTTCCAGAGGCTCAGCTCGACCGCTTCTTCATGAAGGTCCGGCTCGGCTACCTGTCGGAGAAAGAGGAGTCGGCGCTGCTCAGCCATCGCAAGGTCGAGTCGCCGATGCTCGAGCTGCAGCCGGTGGTGTCGCCCAACGAGCTGCAAGCGGCGCAGGAGGCGGTTCGAGATGTGTTTGTCAAGCCCGAGCTCCGCGATTACATCGCCCGCCTGGTCGGGCGCACGCGCGGCAACCCCGAGGTCGCGCTCGGCGCCAGCACTCGAGGCACCATCAACCTCTTCCACGCGAGCCAGGCCCTCGCCGCGGTGCAGGGCCGAACCTATGTGATCCCGGACGACATCAAGACGCTGGCCGAATCTGTCCTGGCGCACCGCATCATCCTCAGGCCTAATGCCGAGATGCAGGGGCAGAGCGCCGGCAAGTTGGTCGCCGGGCTGCTCGAGCGCGAGCACGTGCCCCAGATGGCGTACGACGGGTAAAGACAACCGGGGGGTCTCGAAGCCGCAGGGATGAACAAGGTCGCCCTCGCCGCCGGACTCGGACTGCTGATGTTCTTCACGTACCTGACCGCGGTCCGGCCGGCGTACGCATTCGCCTATGCGCTTTGCCTCCTGGGCCTGGTGGCGTGGGTATGGCCGAGGCTCGCGATCCGAGGCATCAGCCTTACACGCCGGCTCGACCCGGGTTCGCCCACCGTCGGCGAGTCATACGAAGAGACCATCGAGGTGCGGCGGTCGGGCTGGGTGCCCGCGCCGTGGGTCGAGATCCGCGACCTCGGCCAGATCCCAGACTACCAACCGGGCCGTGTGATCTCAGTCGGCAATGATGTTGTCAGCTGGAGGTCGCGCGGGGTGTACCGGCGCCGTGGATGGATGTCATTCGGGCCGACGTCGGTCAATGTGCACGAGCCGTTCGGGCTCTTCAACCAGGAGTTGAAGATGGGGAACCGCACCACCGTGCTCGTCTATCCGCGAGTGCGACCGATCCCAGACCTCATGACTCCGAGCGCTCAACAGATCGGCAGCTCGCAGAGCATGGGGGCGTGGGCCGAGTATCCGCCCGACACCGGCGGCGTGCGCGATTACACGCCCGGTGACAGCTTCGGCCGCATCCACTGGGCGCTGTCCATGCGCCACGGGCGATTGATGTCGAAGACATTCGAGCAGCCACTGACGACGGACCTCTGGATCCTGCTCGACCTGGACCACGCCGTTCACTACGGCGAAGGTGAGGAATCGACCGTCGAGTACGCGGTCAGCCTGGCGGCGTCGATGGCTTCGCAGGTACACAGCCGTGGCCGCCAGGTGGGCCTGATCGCCAACGACGCCAAGGGCACGATCCTGGAGCCGCATCGAGCGGTGCGCCAGGACCGCCTCATACTCGACTACCTAGCGGTGGCGACCGCCGACGGCCGCACCCCCCTGACGAAGACCCTGGCGTGGGACCGCATTCGCCGCTTGCCGCGCCGCGCGATCGCGGTCATCACACCCAGCGCCGATGAGGAATGGGTGCGTTTGCTGCAGGCGGTTCGCGGCCGGCGCACCACATTGATCGTCTTCTACCTCGACGTGGCCAGCTTTGGCGGCCCAGACCAGAACCCGACCTTCGACCTCGGGCAGGACGTGGATCTATATGTCGTGCGCAAGGGCGATGACTTCGCACGCCTCGTGAGGACGCGGGATGCAATCCGTATCGCCTAGGTTCCCGACGCGGGTGATGCAACGGACGCGCGATGCGCTGCCCGGCGGCGTGCTGTGGACCTCGCTGCTCGTCTTTTTCCTGACCCTGGCGGTGTCGAAATCGACGGTCACCGCCGATTGGGTGGCCGGTATCGAGGTCGTGCCCCTGGTCGCGCTCGTGGGCGCGATCGTCATGGGTCTACTTGCGCTGACGCCCATCCCTTGGGGGGCCGGCGTCGCGATCGGCATGGTCATCGGACCCATCGCGGCCGGCGTCGCGGCGTGGCCGGCGCTCCATGCGAACCACCCGAGTGATGCTTTGGGTCTCAGCCTCATCCCGACGTGGTGGGCGCGTTTGCAGGACGGCAGCAACGGCGCCATCGCCGACTCCTCGTTCGACCTCTACCTCATCAGCTGGCTGATGTGGGTGACCGGAGGCTGGCTGGCCTGGTGCGTGCTGCGCTGGCGAACGCCTCTGCTCGGCCTGGTGCCCGGCGCCGCGGCCTTCGCCACCAACCTCCTCAACTTCCCTCGTGACCAGAACGGCTACGTGCTCACCATCCTCGTCCTCACACTGGCGCTGCTGCTGTGGACGAACTACACCGGCTCCATCGCCAGTGCCACGCGCGCTCGCGTCAAGCTCACGGGCGACGCGCGATGGGACTTCTGGGAAAGCGGCCTGGTGGCGATGGCGGCGCTCATCGTGGTGGCGATCATGCTGCCCCCGCTGTCGACCCAAGACCGCAGCGTCGACATGGAATCCACCGCCTTCACCAACTGGGCACAATTGCTGCAGACGCTGAGCCATCCCGGGCAGTCGGGAAATTCTGCGGGGGTCGGGACCGGCACGACCGGCTTCTCCTCAGACATCCTCCTCAACCCGTCGCTGAAACGGACTCGCGCCATCGTGTTCACGTACACGGTGCAGGGTACTTATGCGGACCCGTATTACTTCCGGGGAGTGGATGACACGTTGCTCACCGCGGGCGCGTGGAGGTACGCGGAAGTCGCTCAGTTCCACGAGGCGATCACGAAGTCCGCGATCCCGAAATACGCCGAGGACTACGCGAAGATGGACGTGGCCGCCTTCAAGGTGAACATGAGCGCGCCACCCACCGGGAACAGCGACATCCTGTTCTATCCGGGTCGCCTGTATCACGTCAATCGCGATTCGCTGGCGACGGAGTCCCTGGTGGTGCCGGCGACGGCATCGGGATCGCTGATGAATATCGACAGGCTGTCCAGCGTGTCGCCGCGGACGTCGCGCGGCAGCTACGGCGTCACAGTGGAGTACTCCGCGGCCACCACGGCGGACTTGCAGGCGGCGGGTAACTCTTACCCCGACTGGGTGTCCGCGTACACCCAGATCCCGCCCAACTACCGCGGCCAGGCCGTCCTGGACAGGATCCACCAGAAGGCACTGGACATAGTTCAGGCGGCGGGCGCCCAGAACGAATACGACGCCGCCGCAGCCATCGAGGCGTACCTGCGGAGCAACGTGTTCACCTACACCCTCGAGCCACCGCGGGCGCCAGTAGGCGTAGATCCGCTCGACTATTTCCTCTTCACCTCCCACTCGGGTTACTGCGAGTTCTTCGCGAGCGCGATGGGGGACATGCTCCGGTCGCTGGGCATCCCCACTCGGCTGGTCAGCGGGTTCGGACCCGGCAATTACGACTCGGCCGCCAGTGCCTACGTCGTCCGGAGCGAGGACGCGCACTCATGGGTAGAGGTGTACTTCCCGACCTACGGTTGGATCCAGTTCGAGCCCACACGCGATACCAGCGGCGCCTACAGCCCGATTCCGCGCGGGGGGGCGAGCGGTTTGAACGTTTGCCAGCGCGACCTCGGGTGCGACACGCCGCCCGGAGGCAGCCCAGGTGGAGTGGTGCCCGTGCCGGCCGGGAAAGGTGCCGCCGGCGGCGACGTCTCAGCGACGGGCAGCGGCGGCGGGTTTGCTTTCCGCATTCCGGACCCGAGCACCCTTACGAAGATCGTCGCCATCGTGATCGCGTTGCTGCTCATGGTGTTCGCGGCGGCGGCGCGCTACCTACGGCCGCGGACGGTCATGGGAGTCTGGCGGCGCACCCTTATGCTTGCCCGGCTCGCGGGCGCTGATCAGCGCGCGGGGGAGACTCCGTTCGAGCTTGGACGCCGGATGGCCAGGAGCTTCCCCGAGGCATCCGAACCGATGCGCTCGCTCACCAACGGCTTCGTGGTCGCTGCGTACGCGCCCGCGGACGTGGCCGGCTCCGCACGAGCATCGGTCATGGAGGCGTGGTCAGCGCTGCGCCCATTGCTCCTGCGGCGGGTATTCGCTCGGATGCGCCCGATTCAAACGTAGTGGGGGTCGAGGGCAAGACCTACCCGCCGGTGACTTCGGTGATCGAGCCAGACCGAGTCGCGGCGTTCGCGCGCGCAATCGGCGCCGACCCGGCGGACGGAGTGCCTCCGACCTACGCGGCTGTTTACGCGCTCGGGGCGACCGCTCCCCAGCTCTTCGGAGATCGGGAGGCGGCTGTCGACTTCGCAAAGCTGCTGCATGCCGACCAGGAGTTCGAATGGGACCGGCACCCCAAGCCTGGAGAGACCGTGAGCTCCCAAGGCCGCGTCGTTTCGGACATCAGCCGCAGGGGCATGCGCTTCCTGACATTCGAGTCCCACACGACCGGCGAGGGCGGTGCGGGCGTCTGCCGCTCCCGCATGCTGTTCGTGATCCGATCATGAAGCGCGCCGAGCGAGCGGTCACGTTTACCACGGAGCTGATTGCCGCCTATGCCGAGGCATCAGGCGACCACAACCCGATCCACCTCGATGGCGAGTTCGCGCGGTCGGTTGGGTTGCCCGGGGTCATCGCGCACGGCATGCTCCAGATGGGGATCCTGGCCACCATCGCCTCGGAGGCTGCGGGCGGCGCCGGTCGGCTCCGGCGGCTCTACTGCCGGTTCGCGGGGATGGTCGAACCTGGCGATACCGTCACGTTCGCAGCCGAGGAAGCCGGGCCGGGCAAGCTGGCGCTGACTGCGGTCAACCAGCGTGGCGAGCCGGTCCTGACCAAGGCTTCAGCCGAGTACCTTTAGTCGCGCGCACGCGCGGCGCGCCACCAATCAACCAGGGGGTAGTCGATGTTTGATCTCTCAGGCAGGGTCGCTGTCATCACCGGCGCATCGCGCGGCCTCGGCCGTGAGGATGCGCTGACCCTCGCGCGCGCAGGCGCCGACGTGGTCATCACCGATGTTCTGGTCGAGGACGATCCCGACCTCCAGAAGACTGCCGACGCGACCGGCAGCGTGCTCGCGCAGGTGGCTGTGTCTCAAGGCTGGGTGCACTCGAACGCGACCGCTGAGGAGATCCGCAAGATGGGTCGCCGCTCCTTGGCGATCAAGATGGACGTGACCAACCGCGACCAGATCCGGGAGGTCATGAAGCAGGTCAGGAACGAGTTCGGAAAGATCGACATCCTGATCAACAATGCCGCGACCCTCGATCATACGGCCCAGATCCCAAACCAGTCGTACGAGCTTTGGGATCGCGACGTAAAGGTGAATCTCACCGGCGCGTTCAACTGCACGAAGGAAGCGTGGCCGTACCTCGTGGAGAACAAATGGGGCCGTATTGTCTTCATGTCCTCGGTTGCCGGCACACTCGGCGGGTTCGGCCAGGCCAGCTACTCCGCGACCAAGGCGGGTCTGATCGGCCTCGCCAAGACGGCGGCGCTCGAAGGCGGACGGCACAACATCACCTCCAACGCGATCGCGCCGGGCATCATCGAGAGCGAGGCCGGCAAGGCCGCCGCGCAGACGAACCCGATGTACGAGCGGTTCAAGGCGAGGACCGTGTTCAAGCGATTCGGCCAGCCCGAGGACATCGCCAACACGATCGCTTTCCTGTGCTCGAACGAGGCCGGCTACATCACCGGCGCGGTGATCGAGGTCGCCGGCGGCATCCCTCTTTTCACCGCCTGATGGGCGAGTGCGTCGACGTCAAACGAGACGGCGCGATCGCCCGCGTGGTCATGCATCGCAAGGGCCTCAACGCCATCGCCGCCGATCTCATGGAGGAATTGGGTGCGGCATTCACCGAGCTCGGTGACGATCCCGATGTGCGCGCGGTCGTGCTCGCCTCGGAGTACGAGAAGTACTTCAGCGTCGGCGCCGACCTGACCGTGCTGGGAACCATCGATAGGAGCGCGCCCGACGCTGCCGACCAGATCGCAGCCTTCATGAAGCGGATGCACGAGCAGTACAACGCCATCGAGAGGTGCCCGAAGCCGGTCATCGCCGCCATCAACGGCCACGCGCAGGGAGGAGGCAGCGAGCTTGCGTTGTGCTGCGACTTCAGGATCATGGTCGAGGACGGGCGCTCGAAGATCGGGCAAACGGAGTCCTCCCTCGGGATCATTCCGGGCGCGGGCGGGACCCAGCGCCTGCCCCGCTTGATCGGCAAGTCACGCGCGCTCCGATACATCATCGACTCGACGCGGCTGTCGGCCAGGGAGGCGGAGGCGGTCGGCTGGGTCGACCAGGCGGTGGCGCCGGACGAGTTTGCGGCCGCGGTGGATCAGCGCGCCGCCAAGCTGGCCAAAGCGGCAACCTTCGCCATTGCGATGATCAAGGACGCCGTGCGCCGCGGCTACGACCTGCCGCTGGATGAGGCGCTTGAGATCGAGGCGCGCAACTTTGCGCGCGCCGCCCTCAGCGACGACGCCGCGATCGGGATCATGTCGTTCCTGTCCAAGCAGGAGCCGGAATACACGGGGAGGTAGCCTGTCGATTTTGGAGCGATCTGTTCGTCGTCCAGATGAAGCGGCAACCAGGACCGCCCTGATGGGGAGAGGTTTGGAATGAAGTACGTCCTTATGTTCGTGGGTAGCACTGAAGACCAGGACTCGTTCGACAGGCTGCCCCCGGAGCAACGTGCCGCCGCCTACGAGCGGGCAGGTACGTGGTTCGAGGAGCAGAGCAGGGCCGGCCGGCTCGTCGGCGGCGAGGAGCTCCAGGGTCCAGGCAGCTCGACGACAGTGCGCATCAAGAACGGGAAGGCCATCGTCACCGACGGGCCTTACATCGAGGCGAAGGAGATCATCGGAGGTTTCGCGATCGTCGAGGTCAAGGATCTCGACGAGGCGCTCGCCATGGCCAAGGCATGGCCGGCCGGGGCGGTCGAGGTGCGGCCCGTGGTCGACCACTCGGCCGACATCGAGCAGTCTCAAGCAAGGCTCGCGGACTCCGCCAAGAACGGCTGAACAGACGCGTAACGCCACCGACACGGCAGTCGCCGCCGTCTTCCGCGAGGAGGCCGGTCGGCTGACTGCCGCGCTGGTCCGCACGCTCGGCGACTTCGACCTCGCGGAGGAAGTGGTCCAGGACAGCCTGGTGGCAGCGCTCGAGACATGGCCGGAACAAGGAATTCCCGACAAGCCCGGTGCGTGGTTGATGACCACAGCACGGCGACGTGCCATCGACATCCTGCGACGAGACCAGAGGTATCGCGAAAAGCTCGTGTTGCTCGAGCGGTCCGACTTGCGGCCTGAGCCGGCAGAGGCCGACGACCGCCTCCGGCTGATCTTCACGTGCTGCCACCCAGCGCTGTCGCAAGAGGCGCAGGTGGCCCTGACGCTGCGCGCAGTGGTCGGATTCACGACGACCGAGATCTCGAGCGCATTTCTGCTGGCGGAAGCCACGGTCGCACAGCGCATCGTGCGCGCGAAAAGAAAGATCGTGGACGCGCACATCCCCTACCGGATGCCGGAGGGAGCAGAGCTGGCGGGTCGCCTGGATGGAGTGCTCTCGGTCCTCTACTTGATGTTCAACGAGGGCTACTTGAGCCGCGGGACGCAGGTCGCGATGCGCCGCGACCTGGCCGACGACGCCCTGTGGCTCGCGAGTTTGGTCGCGAGGCTCATGCCAGACCAGCCCGAGCTGCTAGGCCTGCTCGCGCTCATGAAGTTGAACCTGGCGCGGTCGGCGGCCCGCTTCGACGGCGTCGGTGAGCTGGTTCTCCTACCCGACCAGGATCGCGCGCTGTGGGACCAGGCGGCCATCGCGCAAGGCATCGAGCTGCTCGAACGTGCGGGGGCGATGAAGGCCACGGGGCCGTATCAGGTCCAGGCGGCGATCGCGGCGCTGCATTCGGAAGCGCGGTCTTGGGCGGAGACGGATTGGCACCAGATCGTCGTGCTCTACGACGCGCTGGTGCGCATGGCCGACAGCCCGGTGGTCCGACTGAACCGTGGGGTCGCGATGAGCCATTTCGCGGGACCGGAGGCGGCGTTGGGCGAGGTCAACGACCTGGCCATCGCGTTGAGCGGCTACCACCTGTTCCACTCCATCCGCGCCGAGCTGCTGGAACAGCTGGGCGAACGCGTCCAGGCTCGGGAGGAGCTCCACCGCGCCCTCGACCTGTGCTCGAACCCTGCCGAGCGGTCCCTCCTGGAGCGCAGGCTGAAGGACTAGCCGCCGGGCGCGCGCAGGGCGCACTTTCAATTTATTCTCCCGTCATGCCCAGCTGGGCGGTCCGGCGCCGGACGAACTCGAGCACCTCGTCGACCCGCTTGGGGTCGCTGCCGAGGCAGCGGATGACGAGCTCTTTGGTCTCGAAGTTGGGATACGAGCCGACGGAGACCTCGGGAAACTTCTCCTCGATCTCTCTCATCAACGGGTAGAAGCGCGCTTCGACCGCAAACATGAATCGCAGTTCGCGGACGGTCGCGGCCGAACCCTCAGCAAGGAATTGCGGCTCGAGCTCTTCGGTGAATATGCTCTTCAGCTCCAGGGGCACCCCGGGCAGCACGAAGATGTGCTTGCCCTCCACCTCATAGACGACCCCGGGCGCCATGCCGCGCTTGTTCTTGAACACGTGCAGCGGTCGGTCGGGGATGCGCGCCATGCGTAGGTTGCCCTCGGTGACGTCGGGTGACTCGAGCAATCCCGCTTCGTGCATCCTGCGTACGCGCCGCTCGATGCGGGCGAGGGTCTCGTCCCAGGTCACGAGCTCGCGGCTGAGCGCATCGGCCACGGAGGCAAACGTGCGGTCGTCCGGTGTCGGCCCCAGACC
>CATPBF010000013.1 GCA_955652585.1 Candidatus Dormiibacterota bacterium
GACCGACCGGGTGGTCGAGGGCGGCAGCGCCCTGAACATGAAGGTCGACGTGGTCGAGCGGCTGGGCTCCGACCAGTTCCTGTACGGGCAGGTCGGCGGCGACGCGGTCACGGCGCGGGTGGACCCGAGGATGAAGGTGGACCCCGGCGACACGGTCAAGCTGGGCCTGGACACGCGCACGCTCCACCTGTTTGACGCGCAAAGCGAGCTCGCACTCATCTAGCGTCCGGGGCGTTTGGAACAGATACGCGCCGGTGAGGACTTCGATGCCGCGCGCTTCCGCGGGTTTCGGAGAGCGGTCCAGAACGCACTGACCGGACGCGCCCGCAGGCTGGTGGCGCTAGATACCGTCCTGGAGGCGGCGGGCGCGGAGGGAAGGTCGTTTGGCGGCGTGCAGGAGATCCCGGTCGATAAGATCGTCGGCTCAGCCGCCTCGCCGAGCAAGGCGAGCGATTTCCTCCCCGGTTTCCTGCCCGCCACACGGCGCTTGCGCGATCGCTGGACGCGTGTCTATACGGCCATGGTCGAGGGCGGCGAGCTGCCTCCGATCGACGTCTACAAGGTCGGCGACGGCTACTACGTCATCGACGGGCACCACCGTGTCTCGGTTGCCCGCAGCCTTGGTCGCGACACGATCAACGCCCGGGTGATCGACGTGCAGACGCGCGCGCCGCTCGGCGTGAATGTCGACCCCGAAGAGTTGCTGAAAGCGGCCGAGTACGCGCAGTTCCTCGAGAGCACACAGCTGCACCGGACCCGGCCCGACGCCCGAATCGAATGCAGCCGGCTCGGCCGCTACGACGAGATCTTCAAGCACATCCTGGGCCACCAGTACTTTCTCGGCCTCGAGCGGGGCCATGCAGTCTCTTTGCCCGAGGCCGCGGCGAGCTGGTACGACACGGTCTATCTTCCTATTGCCAAAGCGATACGCAGGCACAAGGTACTGGAGCAGATGCCGGGCTGGACGGAAGCCGACGTGTACGTCGAGATCACGAGGCGCTGGCTCGCCCTGAGCGAGGCGGGCCTGCCTTCGGGACCGCATCCCGCGGTGCACCAGCTGCTGGACGAAGAGGTGAAGCGCTGGTGGCAGCGACGGCGGTCGATGTCCCTCCCTGAGCGCCGGGTGTCAACCCGATGATCGGATTGATCTTTGGACCACCGGGGAGTGGCAAGGGCACGCAGGCCTCGCGCGTCGAGCGTGAGTTCGGCATGTCGCACCTGTCGACCGGCGAGATCCTCCGCTCAGAGGTCGCCCACGGAAGTGCGGTGGGCAAGGAGGCGGCTCGCATCATGGCCGCCGGCGATCTCGTCTCCGACGACCTCATCGACCGCATCGTCGAGAGCCGGCTGAGCCGCATCGATCCCACCTCGAACGTGCTCCTGGACGGCTTCCCGCGGACCACCGAGCAGGCGAAGGCACTCGATGCGATGCTGGAGCCTCGCACGGTCGACTTCGTCGTTTCGCTCGACGTGCCGGAAGCCCTGCTCATCGATCGCCTGCTGCATCGGGCTGCGGTCGAGGGCCGGGCCGACGACACACGCGAGGCGATCATGGAGCGCATGCGTGAGTACCACTCGCGCACGGCGTCTGTGCTCGATCACTACCGCGAACAGGTGGTGTCGGTGCTTGAGGTCGACGGCGTCGGCGACGTGGATGCGGTGTTCGATCGGGTCCGCCAGGCGATCAAAAAGCTCGCAGCGTCCAAGCCACGTGCACGGGGCATATGATCCTGTTCCCTCTCCCCGCAGGGGAGAGGGTTAGGGAGAGGGGCGTGAGCCCGCAGAAGACGCAGTAAGAAAATGGCAAGAAAAGCCGGTGTCGAGGACCTGGGAGAGGCGTTCAAGCCGACCGCCAACGGCGATGGCCACGCGGCGCCGGCGGGGGCTCCCGCCCCCTTCACGGCCCACATCGCCAGCTCGTTCCCGCCCATCGCCGAGTACGCCTTCCTCTCGGACTGCGAGGTCAACGCGCTCATCGCGCCCAGCGGGCGAGTGGAATGGATGTGCCTTCCACGCCCCGACAGCCCGAGCGTGTTCGCGGCCATCCTCGACCGCGCCGCCGGCGCCTTCCGGTTCGCCCCTAGTGGGGTCATGGTGCCGGCGGGCCGCCGCTACCTACCGGGCACTCTCGTCCTGGAGACCACCTGGCGCACGCGCACCGGCTGGCTGATCGTTCGAGATGCGCTGTGCATCGGTCCCTGGTATCACAGCCAGCGCCGCTCGGGAACGCACCGCCGCCCACCCACCGACTACGAGGCCGAGCACATCCTCTTGCGCACGGCGAAGTGCGTCGTCGGGAGCGTGGAGCTGAGTCTCGACTGCCATCCGGTTTTCGATTACGGACAGACGGCTGCGCACTGGGAATACGCCGGGACGGGCTATGGGGAGGCAGTCGCCAAGGGTGGCGATGGCGACGTCCCACTGCGACTGGTCACCGACCTGCGCATGGGCTTCGAAGGCCCCGGCGCGCACGCCACCCAGACCCTTCGCCAGGGAGAGAAGGCATATGTGGCGCTGGCCTGGCCGCGGTCGCAGTACTCGACGACGAGCGAGTTCTGGGCCGAGCACCCGCCTCCGGCCGATGCGGATGAAGCCTTCGCGCGGACCGAGCGCACGGCCGACTTCTGGCGCGAGTGGATCAACCGCGGAGAGTTTCCGGAGCATCCGTGGCAAAGCTTTCTGCAGCGGAGCGCGCTGACCCTCAAGGGTCTGACATACAGCCCCACGGGCGCGCTCCTCGCGGCGCCGACGACTTCGCTGCCCGAGACGATCGGCGGCGAGCGCAACTGGGACTACCGCTATACATGGATCCGCGACGGCACCTTCATGCTGTGGGGCCTCTACACGCTCGGCTTCGCGCGCGAGGCGAACGACTTCTTCTATTTCATCGCCGACGTGGCGGCCGGCCAGCAGGACCTGCAGATCATGTACGGCGTCGGCGGCGAGCGCGAGCTGCCCGAGCGCACGCTCGATCACCTCAGCGGCTATGACGGCTCCCGGCCGGTGCGCGTCGGCAACGCTGCTTACTCGCAAAAGCAGCACGACGTATGGGGCGCGGTCCTCGACTCCGTTTATCTGCACACGAAGTCGAGGGACTACTTGCCCGAGGTCGTGTGGCCGATCCTCAAGCGCTGCGTCGAAGCGGCGATCGAGAACTGGAAGATGCCCGACCGCGGGATCTGGGAGGTGCGCGGCGAGCCGCAGCACTTCACGTCATCGAAGCTGATGTGCTGGGTCGCGTGCGATCGTGGCGCTCGCCTGGCCGAGCTGCACGGCGACCTCGACCTGGCCAAGCGCTGGCAGGCGGTCGCTGATGAGATCAAGACCGACATCTGCACCAATGGCGTCGACTCCCGGGGCGTCTTCGTGCAGCACTACGGCGGGACGGGGCTGGACGCGTCGGTGCTGTTGATCCCGCTGGTGCGCTTCCTGCCGCCCGAAGACCCGCGCGTGAGGGCGACCGTGCTCGCAATCGCCGATGAGCTGACGGAGGACGGCATGGTCCTGCGCTATCGCACAAAGGAGACGGACGACGGCCTGCCGGGCGAAGAGGGCACGTTCACGATCTGCTCGTTCTGGATGGTGTCGGCGCTGTGTGAGATCGGAGAGATCACGCGCGCTCGCCAGCTCTGCGAGAAGCTGCTCTCTTACGCTAGCCCGCTTCAGCTCTACGCCGAGGAGATCGACCCGCGCAGCGGCCGCCACCTGGGCAACTTCCCCCAGGCGTTTTCACACCTGGCCCTGATCAACGCGGTGATGCACGTGATTCGCGCCGAGAGCGGCGCGACCAACCGGTTCGAGGGCCCGCTAACCGTCCAGGACTAGCTTCGCCTCCCCACTGCGTGGGGAGGC
>CATPBF010000014.1 GCA_955652585.1 Candidatus Dormiibacterota bacterium
TCGCTTGTCATCGCCGACTCGTACGCGCGGATCTTCTTCCGCAACGCGATCAACCTCGGCTACCCGATCTTGCAGTCGCCCCAGGCGGCTGAAGCCGTGGTTGAAGGCGACGAGCTCGAGGTGGATCTCGAGCAAGGCATCATCCGCGATTTCACCAGGAGCGACGAGTACCGCTGCGAAGCCTTCCCGCCTTTCATGAACGAACTCCTGCGCATGGGCGGGCTCGTGCCGTGGGTGCGTGAACGGCTGAAAGAACGCCGCATGGCCGCGAGGGCTTAATGGACGGCGTCAAGCCAGTCGAGCTGCAGGAGCCGCTCGAGGAGCTGGCGCGGGACCCCAAGCGTTTCGGGCATGACCTCGTCTTTCCGCCCGAAGACAAGATCCGCGTCTACGACGACACGCTTCGCGATGGCGAGCAGATGCCGGGCGTCGCGATCACGCCGAAGGACAAGTACGAGCTCGCCCGGATGCTGTCCGACATCGGGGTCCACGTCATGGATGTCGGCTTCCCCGCCGTCTCGGAAAGCGAACGCGAGACGCTGAGGCTCGTCCTCGAAGGGCGTAAGCGCGGCGAGATCCGGCCCGACCTCGAGGTCGTATGCATGATGCGCTCGACCCCGGGCGACATCGACGCCACGATGAGCGTGATCGACTCGCTTGGATACAAACGCGACGAGGTCACGTACTTCATCTTCACGTCGGCTTCCGACCTGCACGTGAAGTACAAGCTCGGCAAGACCCTGCTCCATCGTGAAGGGATCCCGGAGTCCGAGTGGCTCGAGTTGCCCGTCTGGTTCTACCGCGCCGCGAATCTGAGGATGATGTGCGACGCCATCCGCTACGCGCGACAGCAGGGCGCGACTTCGATCGAGTTTGGCGGCGAGGATGGCAGCCGCGCGGACGTCGAATACATCGCCGAGATCCATCGCGAAGGAATCAGGGCAGGCGGCACGCGGCCCTCGACGCCCGACACCGTGGGCTGCTACTCGCCATTTGCGGTCCGCGAATACATCCCGCGCATCAAAGCCGCGGCGCCCGACGCGCCGCTGGTCGTGCACTTTCACAACGACCTCGGGCTCGGCGCCTGGAATACAGTCATGGCGCTCGGCTCCGGCGCGGAGGTGTTCACAACGAGCGTCAACGGCATCGGCGAGCGCACCGGCAACGCGCCCATGCACCAGGTGCTCATGCAGCTGCGCTACCTCTTCGGCATCGAGATCCCAAACTTCAAGTACGAGAAGTTGCGCGACCTCGCCCGCCATCTCGAGCGGGTGACAGGCATCCCGGTGCAGCCCACAGAGCCTGGCATCGGCTTGAACGTCTTCACCCATGAGTCCGGCATCCATACCGCGGGCATGCTCATCCACCCGGCCATCTATCAGTTCCTGCCCCCGGCGGACATGGGCGCCAAAGTCGAGTACGTGTACGGCAAGCACTCCGGCGCGGTGGTTATCGAGCACGCCCTCCGTGAGGCCGGAATACATCCCGAGCCGCAGCTCGTGGCGAAGGTGCTGGGCGAGGTCAAGCGCGTGCGGGAGGAGCGGGCCGAGCAGACCGACTTCTCAGACTTCCATCACCGGTATTACGAGCACCTGGGACGCCTGGGCCTCACCGCCGGCGAGGTGGTGGACATCGCACGAGCTCTCGCCAATAGCCGACCAACCTGATGGCGACGACGGCCCGGCGCGACACGGTCACGCATGAGGAATATCTCCAGCTGCATCGCTGGATGTCCATGGCCAAGGCGCTGGACAACCGCATGCACATCCTGGTCAAGCAGGGGCGCGCGCCGTTTGTCGGCTCGAGCCGCGGTCACGAGGGCATCCAGGTCGCGTCCACCGCGGCGATCGGGCCTGATGATTGGCTCGTGCCCCACTACCGCGGGCTTGCGAACGCGATCGTGCGGGGACTGACGATGAAGGAGTGGATGCTGGCGGTGTTCGCCAAGGCGGGCGACCCGCTCTCTGCCGGCCGCAACATTCCCGGCGGCTGCTTCAGCTACCACAAGCTGAAAATCGCCCCAGTCTCGCAGGTCGTCGCAAGCTGGATCCCGAAAGCGTCGGGCATCGCCTATGCATCCAAGCTGTCGGGCGACCGCGCCGTCACCCTGTGCACGTTCGGCGATGGCGCCACGAGCCAGGGCGACTTTCACGAGGGTGTGAACTTCGCCGCCGCCCACAAGCTGCCGGTGGTGTTCGTCTGCGAGAACAACGGCTACGCGATCTCGGTGCCGATCAGGCTGCAGATGGCGAACCCCGACATCGCCGAAAGGGCCCGCGGTTACGGCATCGTCGGAGTCACGGTCGACGGCACGGACGTTCCGGCCGCCTACGCCGTTTGCAAGGAGGCGGTCGAGCGAGCGCGACGCGGGGAAGGGCCCACGCTGATCGATGCCAAGATCTGGCGCATCAACTCGCACACCTCAGAGGACAACCAGCTCAAGTACCGCAGCAAGGAGGAGATTGCCGAGGCGGCCGAGCATGACCCGCTCGAGCGATTCCGGTCCTGGCTGATCGAGCGGGGCTGGATTTCCGCCGAGGATGCGGACGGCATCCAGGCCGTCTGCGACCAGGAGGCATCCGACGCGGCCGATTGGGCGGAGCAGCAGCCGGACCCGGTTGCCGAAGACGCTCTTACGAACCTGTTTGCCTGAGCGCAACCCATGCCGGTGGTGGCTCAGCACTTCTCTAACCCGGTGCACCGAAGATAGACTGACTTGGACTGGGCCCCGTGGACAAGGAAGAATCGTTCCCGCCTGACTCTGTTGACTCGCCTGACGTTTCCGGCGACGTTGAATCACTGCTGCCCGATCTGCCCGAGCCCGAGGTGGCCGCGACGGTGCCACCAGTGGCTTCGACGCCCGCGAAGGACGCGGTCCACGCGACCGCGGAGCCGCCCGTAACCGACGAGGAAACTTCGGATCCCGGAGAGCCGGCCAAGCCCACGAAGAGGGCAGAGCCCAAGAAGACAGCAGAGCCCAAGAAGACAGCAGAGTCCGCGAAGGCGACAGAGCCCGCGAAAGCGACAGAGTCGGAAACCACCGACCCCGACCAGCCCAAGCCGGCGCTGCCGATGCAGAAGCCGCTGCCGGCATGGGCCCAAACCGCTCCGGAGTCCGGCGAAGACAATGTGGCTGCCGCGGGCAA
>CATPBF010000015.1 GCA_955652585.1 Candidatus Dormiibacterota bacterium
TTCGAGCATCAGGCGCAGCCGCTCGAGCAGTGCGCCGTTGCCGTGGAGAACGGCGCCGCCGGCGATCAGGACGGCCTGCGAGTCGAGGAGCTTGCCGATCCGGCGGAGCCCGTTCGCTACTACGACGGCCTGCAGCCCAACGTCCAGCTGGTCGCGGGCGCCTGGTCCGCCGCCGGCGCGCCGGCGGGGTACTACCCGATGACCGTGTCCCAGGTGCTGGCGGATCGGATCGGCCTCAAGCCCGGCGACACATACTGCTTGCGGCTGCCCAGAGTCCAGACCAACCGATTCGTGCCGTCGATCCCTGTGTGCTTCTTCCTCAGCGCCATCTGGACGCCCATTAGCGCAAGCGCGGATTACTGGGGCGGCGAGCCTCCGACAGGCTTCGTGCTCGAACGCGAGGCGTACTTTGGCTTCCTTCCCTCGCTGATCCCCGTGCTGCCCCCGAACACATTATTTCGTCTCGAACCGTCAGCTGCGTACGGAGGCCAGTACTGGGCTCCCGATCTGACGCGACTGCACGCGGCCGACGTGCCCAATGTCCGTACGACCCTGACCAGAGTCCAGGGCGAGTTCACGGTCGGTCGAAACCTCACTTTCATCACCGGCCTTCCGGACGCATTGCGTGCCTTCGAGGCACGCCTCGATAACGCCCGATTGGCGGGACTGCTGGTCCAGGTTTCCCTGCTGGCGATCGCCTTCTACGCAGTCGGCTTGATGGGCGGCCTTTTCCTGGATGGCCAGCTGGCGGCGGTGGCGCTGTGGCGCGCGCGTGGCTGGTCCCGACGCAGGCTGTTCTGGCTGCTGATGCTGCAGTTCGCGGTCATCTCCCTGCTGGCGGCACCGCTGGGACTGGCCCTCGCCTACAAAGCGGTCCAACTGTTGGCTGCCGGCGTCCTCGGCCCGACCGCGCAGGTCTCGAGCGCCGACCTGCCCGGACTGGAGCCGGCGCTGGTCGCCGCCGTTGCCGCCGGGCTCGCGTTGCTCGGATGGCAGGCGGCCCGGGCGACTGATCGAGGACTGGTCGACGCGCGCCGCCAGGCCTCGCGGCCTGCGGCTCGCTCGTGGTGGCGGGCGCGCAATCTCGATCTCCTCCTGGCAGTGGTTGGCGCGGGCTTGCTCGGCTACGCGCATTTCTCCAGCGGAGCGACCACTACCTCCGACGTTGGCACCACCGATCCGGTCACCCTTCTACTGCCCGGCCTGGCGGTGGCACTGCTGGCGCCGGCCTCGTTGCGCCTGCTGGCCCTGGCGCCGCCGATCGTCGGCGGCCGAGGCCGCCCGCTGACCGGGACGCTGACCGGGTGGCAGCTGCGCAGGCATGCAGACCAGCACGTCCGCCTGGCCCTCCTGCTTGCCTTCGCGATCGCCGTGGTCCTGTTCGCAACCACGTACGCGGCGACCGACCGCGCCAACGTCACCGACCGCACGGGCTACCAGGCCGGCACTGACGTGCGCGCCCTCTTTACCCTCACCGGCCAGCCGGCGCCGACCGTCACGGCCGCGAGCCTACCCGGGGTGGTCGCCTCTACGCAGCTCTATCGCAGCAGCGGCCGACCCGGCCAGCTCGGCGTAGACGCCACCATATTGGGCATCGACGGCGCCGGCGTCTTGGGCGCCGCCTGGCGAGGCGGGGCGCTCGGCTCAAGCCGCCTTGACACCCTCACCAAGCTGCTGGCCGATCGCGACCCGGACGGAATCGTGGTCCCGGGCGAACCGCAGCAGCTTTCGTTGTGGGTCTACAGCTCGGGAATCGACGGCCGTTTGAGCGCGGGCCTGACGGACGGCCTGGGAGCGCCCGTCGCCGTCATCCTCGGAGACCTCTCGTTCAGCGGTTGGCAACAGCTGAGCGCGCCGATCAAGGCCACGAGCTATCCGCTGAAGATGCGCTCGCTGTCGATTGTTCCGACAGGCATCAACCTGGCCGGCACCATTGCCCTGAGCGACCTCGCGGCCGGCGGCGTCGTGATCGAGAAGTTCGAGCAGCCCGACGGCTGGTGGCGGCAGACCGAGGGCATTGACGTCGCGGTCGCCAACCTGCCGACCGGCGCGAGCCAGTCTCACGATGGGCGGCCCGCTGTGGGCGCCGACGTTGACCTGTCCGGCGGCGCGATGTTGATGCGCCCGGCGCCGGGGCTCATGCCACTGCCCGCCATCGTGGCGGCCGGCACTCTCGAACAGATGGGCATCGGAATGGGGCGGCCATTCACTTTGCGTATGGAGTCGACCGACGTGCCGATGATTGCGGTCGGCTCGATCGACTACTTCCCCACGCTCTATCCGGGCGTCGACGACTTCCTGCTGGTGCCGCGGCTGGGTCTCCTCGACCGGCTGACGCTCGGCGGCTCGATCAACGCGTACGCCAATGAGGTGTGGCTCCGAGTGGCCGGCCCTACGGCCAAGGTCACATCCACCATCCAGGACACGATGCGAGGTTCGCTGATCGACCTAGTCGATCGGCAGCAGCTGGAGGCGGCCGCGATCCAGGATCCGCTTCGGCAGAGCCTGCACGCGGAGCTGCTGATCGGGTTTCTCGCCGCGGTGGCGATCGTCGTGGTCGCGTTTGGGCTGCACTTCCTGGCGGTTACCCACGGCCGCGTGGCCGAGTTCGCGATCCTGCAGGCCAACGGCCTCCCGTGGAGGAGGGTGCGTCGCGGCTTGATCGCCGAACAGTTCATCCTGCTGGCGTACGGCCTCCTCGTGGGCGCTGCGATGGGCCTGCTGCTGTCGTGGGTGATCCTGCCCGAACTCCACCTCGGCACGGCGGCCAGCGACCTGACCCCGCCCACAATCCTGGTGGTCGACCGGGCGACTGCCGTCTCCGCGGCAGTCGGCATTGCGGTCGCATGCCTGTTGGCCGGACAGGTGGCCGCGCGCGTGGGCGGCCGCTTCCAGCTCGTCCGTCAGCTGAGGGACCTGGCGTGACCCAGCCGCTGGTCGAGTGCGAGGGCCTGGTCCATATCTACAAGACGGCCGAGCTCGAGGTGGTGGCCCTCCAGGGCCTCGACCTGAGGGTTGAGTCCGGCGAGATGGTCGCGATCGCGGGCCGGAGCGGCAGCGGCAAGACCACGTTGATGAACCTGCTGGCCGGGGTAGAGCCTCCGAGCGCAGGAGCGGCACGCGTGGCCGGGCACGACCTCGCTCGGATGGACGATCGCGAGCGTGACCGCTACCGCCGCGAGGTGGTCGGCTATTTGCTGCAGCATTCGCTGGCCAACCTGGCCCTCGACCTGACCGTCATCCAGAACGTGCAAGTGCCGATGATCGCCGGCGGGCCTCGGCGGCGCGGCTCTCGAGCCCGCAAGCTCCTCGAAAAGTTGGGCCTGGGCGGTCAGGCCCGCCTTCGCCCAGCCCAGCTGACCGGCGCCGAGGCCCAGCGCCTGGCTCTGGCGGTCGCCCTGGCCAACGAGCCACGCCTCCTGCTCGCCGACGAGCCCACGGCCGAGTTGGACGGAGCCAGCGCCCGAGACCTATTGGACGACCTGACGAGCCTGCTCCGGAACCTTGGCACGGCCGCGATCATGGTCACGCACGACCAGCAGCTGGAGCGGCACGTCGACCGCGTGATTCAGATCCGGGACGGCCGGACCAGCACGGAGAAGCGCTGGCTGGCGCGGCCGAATGGGGACCGGCAAGTCGCCGACGAGCTGGTGATACTGGACCGCGCGGGACGCCTGCAGCTGCCCCGAGCCCATGTCGAGAAGCTGGGCCTGCGCGACCGTGTGCGGGTTCACCTCGAAGACGATTCGATCCGGATCACGCCCGCTGAACCAAGCCCCGATGCCGACTCCTGAGATCGTGCGCGTCGCCGGCGTGACCAAGGGTTTCGCGGCTTCGGGCGGGCGAGGGCGCACTGAGGCGGTGCGGGGTGTGGACTTTGCGTTCGGCGAGGGCGAGCTGGTCGTGCTCCTGGGTCGTTCAGGCGCCGGCAAGAGCACGCTCCTGAGTCTGGTGGGGGGCCTCGATTCTCCGGACGCGGGAACGATATCGGTGGCTGGACAGGACATCGGGCGGCTCCGCGGGCGGGCGCGCGAAGAGTACCTCCGCAGCACTGTCGGCTGGGTGTTCTCGAGCGCGGGCTTGCTGCCGCTGCTGAGCGCGCTCGAAAACGTCTGGCTGGCCGCGCGCCTGCTCGGCCATCGTGACTCGGTGGCGCGAAGAGAGGCTCTCCAAGCTCTGGATGCGGTCGGGCTCGGCCCGCGGGCGGGGCACCGCGCGGCCGAGCTCTCGGGGGGTGAGCAGCAGCGTGTCGCCCTCGCCCGGGCGCTGGTCAAGAAACCGGTCCTGCTCCTGGCCGACGAGCCGACGGCACAGCTCGACAGCGAGACCGGCAGGTCGGTTCTCGACGCGATGCGCGAGGCCACCCGCTCGGGCACCGCGATCCTGCTGGCCACCCACGACCAGGCTGTGGTCGAGGTTGCGGATCGGGTGCTGTCGATGGAGGACGGGCGGCTGGCCGAGCCGACGCCGGCGCCGACAATTCCCTAGCCAGAGGGTTTTGCACAGGCTGTCCACACCTGTGGTCGCCTGGCGGGGATGTGCCGCCTACCGGCGAAGCCACGAGCAGGCTACGCGCTAGTCGCTGTCGCCGCCCTTCCTAGAACGGGACCCCGAGGGCTCCCGGCTAGTCATCCGAATCGAGAGTGGGGGTGGCGCGCCCACGAGCCGCTCGAACGCCGACTCGAGGAGGCGCTTGGCCTGGTACAGATTGACCGCCCACCCCACCCCAAATACGCGATCGCTGAGCAGGCGGTCGGATTCAGGGTTCCAGTAAGCCGTCCGTATGCGTTCCCATGTAGGTGGTCGAAAGTCATAGGGCACGACGCCCCCGACCTTGCCGTGCCACGTGCGCTCATCTTCCGGCTTGGATAGCTCGGTCGCGACCGCGGCCAGGAAGAGGCCGACGACGGCGATCCGGAGCAGGCGGCGTAGCCCGCGCAAAGTACGCATACTGGCTGATGGAAGAGTAGTCCAACGATAACCTTGCACGTCTTGAAACCGTTGCTGCAGGTGGGGTAAATGGCCACCAGGCTCCAATCGAAGACTAACTGGCTGCGCTGGCTCACGCCTGGTCTCGAGATCAAGCGCTGGCTTCTGCTGCTCATGGTCTCCGAGCTCGTGGTGGTGCTTGGATTCGCCTACTTCCTCAAGGCCTTTTACGAGACAGCCACCCTACCGTCTCAGTTCTATTACATAACCCTGCAGTTCTGGCCCCATTGGGCGCGCGCGATCATCTTCGGAACCCTTGGCCTGGGTCTCCTGCTCTTCAGCTACGTGAAGCTGACCCAATCCGTCCTGGGCCCGTTCCTGCCCGGCAACAGCACGAGCAGCATCGTCGACGTGATCCACGCGTTCCGATTGAAGGGCCGCGGTCCGCGAATCGTTGCCATCGGGGGCGGCACCGGGCTCAGCTCGCTGCTCCGCGGCCTCAAGACCTACACCTCGAACCTTTCGGTCATCGTCACGGTGGCCGACGACGGCGGCTCCTCCGGCCGGCTCCGTGACGAGTACCGCATCCTCCCGCCCGGAGACTTCCGCCAGTGCCTGATCGCGCTGGCGGATGCCGAGCCGCTGATGAAGCAGCTGTTCGACCATCGGTTCAAAGAGGGATCGCTCGACGGCCATTCGTTCGGCAACCTCTTCATCATGGCCATGGCTGACGTGACCGGAAACTTCGAGCACGCCCTGCGTGAGTCGGGCAAGGTGCTCGCTGTCAAAGGCACGATCGTGCCCTCGACGCTCCAGGACGTCACCCTCGTGGCATCGATCAACGGACATACCGTCGAAGGCGAGTCGAAGATCCCACAGCAGAACGCTCCCATCACCCAGGTGTTCCTGAAACCAGACGGAGCCCAGGTGAATCCCGAAGCCGCGCAGGCGATCCTCAACGCGGAGCTCGTCGTGATCGGCCCGGGTTCGCTCTACACGTCCATCCTCCCGAACCTGCTGGTGGAAGGAATGGTCGAGGCGATCAAGGCATCGCCGGCGCTGAAGGTGCTTATCTGCAACTTGGCGTCCCAGAAGGGCGAGACCGAAGGCTACTGCGTCGATGACTACCTGCGGGTGATCCGCGAGCACGTGGGCTCGAACATCTTCGACTTCGTCCTCGTCAACTCGAACCACTCGCACATGCCCACCGGGGGGCAGTCGCAGGTCATCTTCAGGTCGGAGGACGCGACCAAGCACCCCGAGGTGCGATTCATCCCCGCCGACGTCGTCAACGTCCGCTTGCCGTCCCACCACGACCCCGACAAGCTGGCCCGGGCGATCATGCGGAGGGTCTGGCAGGCTTAGGGGTCGGCCGACTCGCCCACCATCGGTTGACAGCTTCGACTATCAGCGCGGCTACCGCGACGTAGATCAGGCCGTCGAGCACGTCGACAACGTAGTGCTCGCCGAGATAGACGATGCTCAGCGCGACGGCAATCGTCCATGCGACGAGTCCAATCGAGAGCCATCGATACCTGCGCCAGGCGTAGAGAGCGGCCAGCGCCGGAAACGCCGCATGGAGCGATGGAAAGGCGGCGAACTTGTTGGGGTTGAGGTGCGCGTAAAGCGGCGACACCCAGTAGTTCGGGCCCCACAGCTTGTCGACCGTCTCGTTGAGGACCTTGTGCACGGTTTCCTCACCGTTGGTCACGCTCGCCTGGAACTGATACCAGGGCGGAGCCGATGGCCAGAACAAGTACGTGATGAAGGCGAGCATTGCCATCAGAAGAAGGGCGGCGATGAAACGCCGGTAGTGGTCCCGGCTGCGGACCCAGAAGACGAAGCCGACGACGATCGGCAATGGAAAGTGCATGAAGTAGAAAAACATCGCCAGAACGTCTTGGGGGCTGACCGTGTCGGATCTGTAGAACGCGTGCTGCAGGGTGATGGTCGGCAGCGTCCCCGCGAACAACGTGCGCTCGAGGCCGGAGAGGTCATGGGGCGCAAAGCCGGTCTGCCCCGCGTATCCACGCATCGCCTCGTAGGCGAAGAACAGCAGAA
>CATPBF010000016.1 GCA_955652585.1 Candidatus Dormiibacterota bacterium
CACGGCCAATCCGAGTCCCGAGAGTGCCCGGACGCCCACGGTTGGATTCTAGGCGCGGGGTCGGCGCAGCACCCCCGGCGTAGAATCTGATCGTGGCCGAACGCAACGGATCGCGCAACGGAAAAGGGGCCGTCAACAGGGGCATAAAGGGCTCCTTCAAAGTCAAGGCGGGGCTCGCCCAGATGCTGAAGGGCGGCGTGATCATGGACGTGGTCACGCCCGAGCACGCGCGCATCGCCCAGGACGCGGGCGCGTGCGCGGTGATGGCCCTCGAGCGCGTGCCGGCCGATATCCGCAAAGAGGGCGGCGTGGCGCGCATGTCCGATCCGACCCTCATCCGCTCGATCATGGAGTCGGTCACCATCCCGGTCATGGCGAAGTGCCGCATCGGCCACTTCGTCGAGGCCCAGATCCTCGAAGCCCTCGGGATCGACTACATCGACGAATCCGAGGTGCTCACACCCGCCGACGAGGAGAACCACATCGACAAGCATCCGTTCAAGGTTCCGTTCGTCTGCGGCTGTCGCGACCTCGGTGAGGCGCTGCGACGTATCGCCGAGGGTGCGGCCATGATCCGTACCAAGGGTGAAGCGGGAACCGGGAACGTGGTCGAAGCGGTGCGACATGCTCGCGCTGTCAACGCCGGGATTCGCAAACTTCACGGCTTGAGCCACGCCGAGCTCGTTCGCGAAGCCAAGCAGATCGGCGCTCCGGTCGAGCTGCTCGCCGAATGCCAGCGACTCGGCCGGCTGCCAGTCGTCAACTTCGCCGCGGGCGGTATCGCCACGCCGGCGGACGCGGCGCTGATGATGCAGCTCGGTGTGGACGGCGTGTTCGTCGGCTCGGGCATCTTCAAGTCCGAGGACCCCTTGAAGCGTGCCAAAGCCATCGTGGCGGCGACCACATATTTCGACAAGCCCGACGTGCTGGCGGAGGTTTCCGCGGGACTCGGGAAGGCGATGCCGGGGCTCGAGATCCCCTCCATCCCGAAGGACGAACTGCTCGCTGCCAGAGGCTGGTAGTCGCCGGGCGCCCAAAGGGAAAAGGGGCCCTCGCGAACTCAAGGCGAAGCCTCTGAGTTCGTGGGGTAAGCGCGTGGGCGCTGCTCTCATCGGGGTCCTCGCGATGCAGGGTGCGTTTGCGGAGCATGTGCGCGCGCTCGAAGCGGTTGGTGCGAGGACACGCCTGGTGAAGACGCCCGAAGATCTTCGGGACCTCGACGGCCTGGTGCTGCCGGGTGGTGAGAGCACGACGATGACCATGCTCATGGAGCGCGTCGGCCTGCTCGAACCGCTGCGTGGCGCCATCGCCGCCGGCCTCCCGACGCTGGCCACGTGCGCCGGCGTGATCGTCCTCGCGCGCGAAGTTATCGACGGCATGGCAGGCCAGCGTGGCCTGGGCCTGCTCGACATCTCGGTGAGGCGCAACGGCTACGGACGGCAGGTCGAAAGCTTCGAAGCTCCGGTCGATGTCGCCGGCTTCAACGGCAAGCCGTTTCCAGGAGTGTTCATCAGGTCACCGCTGGTGGAGTCGTCTGGCAGCGCCGAGGTGATCGCGACGCATGACGGCCGTGCCGTCGCGGTGCGCCAGGGTCACATCCTCGCGCTGTGCTTTCACCCGGAGCTCACGGGCGACCGGCGGCTGCACGAAGAATTCGTCCGGATGGCCAAGGCAAGTGCACCGCACCTGAAGGTCGCCCACCGGCAAGACTATTCCGGGGTGGTGCACTAAATGAAATTAAGGGCGGCGGGATTGCTCGACCTGTCGCGCATCGAGGAGATGCACCGGTCGGCTGATATCACGATGAACGGGACCGAAGCGCCTGCGGCGAGGCTGTGGTCGCTGCTCAGCTCGACGTTATCGGCGTTCCTGCCCCTCTCGCAGGAGACCCTCATCTACGTGGCCGAGGAAGGGGGCAAGGTGGTCGGCTATGTGCAGGCATCCGGGGGCCAGCGGGGCCTGGAGATTTCGCGGTCCAAGGTTCTGCAGGTCCTGAACCTGCAGGTGGTGGATGGGTCTTCCGAGGAGGTGGCGCCGGCGCTGGTGGAGCATCTGTGCAACCAGGCGCTGGAGCGGGGAGCGCAGCGGCTGTTCGTGCGCCTGCCGGACCGAGACCCGCTGCTGCCGGTGTTCCGGCTCCGCGGCTTTCGCCAGTACGCGACCGAGGTCGTCGTGTACGCAGACAACCCCGTCGCCCGCTCGCAGCACCAGCCCGACGGCGTCCGGCCCGTGAGGAGGGGCGACAATCGCCTGCTCTATCAGCTCTACAGGAAGGTCACCCCGCAGGGCGTTTCGCAGCTGGAGGCGCCCACATATCGCGACTGGCGGGCGTTGCATGGCGAGTGGACGGGCCGTTTGAGCGCGCGGGGGTCGGACAAGCTCGAGCTCGTGGTCGATCGGGTCGAGCTCGTGGGCTGGGTCAAGGTCGAACGGAGTTCGGGGGCTCGCCCGAACACGCTCAATTTCCTGGCGATGCCTGAACGGCCCCTGCCCGACGAGCTGGCGGACCTCGGGGTTTTGATGCTGGCCGGCTCCGAGACTCCCGCCTGGTCGAGCCTGCGCCACTATGATTCGCACATGATCGACGCCCTGCGAGGGCGTGGGTTCAGCGTGCTTTTGACGCAGCTACTCCTGGTCAAAGAACTGGCCGTTCGAGTACCCGTGCGAGAGAAAGGACTGGTGCCCTCGCTCGCATGAGCAGGCCTGAAACATCGCTGGTGACCTCCGCCGGACGCGGGCCGGGCGCCAACAGCTGGGACGAGGAGATCGAGCTTCTATCTCGGGCGCTGCCGACGGACCTGGCGCGCGCGCTGCACGAGCGCACCGATCCCCGTGAGCTGCTCGAGATCGTGCTCGACCTCGGCCGGGAGCCGGAGGCTCGCGTGCCTGGGCGCGAGGTGCTGTTGGCCGACCGCCCCGTCTCGGGATCGGACCTCGACCACGTCGCCAACAACGTCGGCCAGTTCGGAGACGACAACCGCGCCGGAATCGAGCGCACCCTCCACCGCGTTTCCGCGATCCGCAACCGCTCCGGCCGGATCACCGGGCTCACGATGCGGGTCGGGCGTGCCGTCACCGGCACGGGCGAGATCATCCGCGACATCGTGATCAGCGGCCAGAGCATCCTGCTGCTTGGGCGGCCCGGTATCGGCAAGACCACGATGCTGCGCGAGTGCGCGCGTCTGCTCGCTGACGAGCTTCGCAAACGCGTGGTGATCGTCGACACCTCGAACGAGATCGGCGGCGACGGCGACATCCCTCATCCGGGGATTGGGCGGGCGCGCCGCATGCAGGTGCGGACGCCTTTGCTCCAGCACTCGGTGATGATCGAAGCCGTCGAGAACCACATGCCCGAGGTCATCGTCATCGACGAAATCGGCACGGAGCTCGAGGCCGCGGCTGCGCGCACCATCGCCGAGCGCGGCGTTCAGCTCATCGCCACGGCGCACGGCCAGACACTCGAGAACCTGCTCGTCAACCCGACGTTGAACGATCTCCTGGGCGGCATCCAGAGCGTGACCCTTTCCGACGAGGAGGCGCGCCGTCGGGGCACTCAGAAGTCGGTCCTCGAGCGCAAAGCGCCGCCGACGTTCGACGTACTCGTTGAGATCCAGGACCGCGACCGGGTCGCCATCCACATGCCTCTCGCCGATATCGTCGACACCGCATTGCGCGGGCCCATGCTCACGCCCAAGATCCGCCTGCGCACGCGCGAGGGCCGTGTCATCTCGAACGTCGAGGCTCCGACTGTGGTGGCTGCGGATTTGCCGCCGACTGCCACCTCGAGCACCAAACCGCTCGGCATCTTTCCATATGGTGTGAGCCGCCACCACGTCGAGCAGTCGATCCGCGACCTCGAGTTGCCCGTGCGGGTGTTGGGCAACCTCGACGGCGCCGGTGCCGTGCTCACGCTCAAGAATCACTACCGCCGGCGGCCGGACAGCCTGCGCCAGGCGGAGAGCCGCGGCCTGCCGATACACATCCTCAAGAGCAATTCGGTCACCCAGGTTCGCGACGCGCTCCAGCGCATCTATGGAGTCGACAAGCACGACGAAGCTACGACTCGCGCCCTGGCCGAGGCGGCCGCGGCGATCAAGACCGTGAAGACGACGCTGCGACCCGTCGAGATCGCGCCACAAAACGCTTACCTCCGCCGCCTGCAGCATCGGCTGGTCGCGGAAAACGAGCTCTCGGCGCGCAGCACCGGCAAGGAGCCTCAGCGCCGCCTGCGCATCACGCCGACCCCCGAAGATTCGATTTAGTGGCCGGGCTTTTCATCACGTTCGAGGGGCCTGAAGGCGCCGGCAAGACCACGCAGGTCGAGCTCCTGGGCCAGGCGCTCGCGAACCGGCAGCCGGTGATGGTGCGAGAGCCGGGCGGCAACGAGTTGGGCGAGCGCATCCGCGAGATCGTCCTCACCGGCACGATCGAGCTCGACGCCGAGGCCGAGATGTACCTGTTCATGGCCGCGCGGAAGCAACTGATCGCCGAAGTGATCGCCCCGGCGCTCGCGGCCGGCCAGATCGTGGTCGCCGATCGCTACCACGACTCGACGCTCGCGTATCAGGGCGGCGCCCGCGGGGTGACCACGACGTGGCCGCCGACGTTTCCACGCCCTGACGTCACCTTCCTGTTGTCGGTTCCGGTCGAGAAAGGCCTCGAGCGCCTGGTCGACGCCGGCAAGAAACCAGATCGGGTCGAGCGACAGTCAATCGAGTTCCATCAGCGCGTGGCCGCCGCCTATGACCGCCTCGCCGCCGCCGAACCGAATCGGTTTACCCGGCTTGATGCGACGGGCTCGAGGGACCACATCCATATAGCGGCGATGGCGCGGTTGCAGCCGCTCCTCGACCGCCTGGATAAGACGGCCGTTTCGCCGGGATAGAGCGCTAGACTCCAGCCCCCGGTGACCCAGTGATTCGCGTCGAAGGCCTTCGCAAAAGCTTTGGCGACGTCCGCGCCGTCGACGGGGTAGACCTCCACGTCGAGCGCGGCCAGATCTTGGTTCTGCTGGGACAAAACGGCGCAGGCAAGTCCACGACCCTTCGCTGCCTCGGCGGCATCCTCCGGCCGGACTCCGGCTTGATCGAGTTGGACGGCCTGCGGCTGCCCGAAAAGCTGGATGAGGTTCGGGGGCGGCTGGGAGTCGTTCCGGACCAGGCCCGGCTGTACGGCCGCAACACGGCGGTCGAATACCTCGAACGCTTCGGTTACCTCTACCGTGTGCCGGCAGACGTCCGCAAGCGGCGCATCGCCGAGCTTCTCGAGCGCTTCGAGCTCACCGACCGCACAGACGCGATTCTCGCCACCTACTCGCGGGGTATGGCCCAGAAAGTGGCCCTGATCCGCGCCACGCTTCATGAGCCCGACTGGATCTTCTGTGACGAACCGACCGCCGGCCTGGATCCGGTCGCGGCCGCGGATATGCGTCGCTACTTGGGCGAGCAGCGAGCGCGCGGGGCAGCGCTGATCGTCACCACGCACGTGCTGAGCGAAGCCGAGCTGATGGCGGACCGAATCGCGATCATGCGCCACGGGGTGATCGTCACCCACGGGACCCTTGACGGACTGCGTCGCGAGGCGGAGGCGGGAAGACGTTTCTCGGTCCGGCTCAGTCGCATGCCGTCTGATCCCGAGCCACTGCGCGAATGGCTCCACGAGCAGACGGTCGCCTTCGAGCTGTCAGACGATCGCATCACGTACAGCCTTGGCTGGGAGACGTCGATCGCTGACCGCGCCGAGTTCGCGGCCGAGCTGCAGAAGAGGCTCGCTTCCGCGGGGGCGCCGTATTACGAGCTTGAAGAGCAGCAGGTGACCCTGGAGTCGGTCTACCTCAAAGCGATGGAGGAGGCGAAGCCTCCGAGTGCCGAGGTCGCCCCCACACCGGGCCGCGTGGTTTCCGGGATCGGCGCTCTCCGGATGTTCGGTTCCTTGCGTTCGCAGTGGGACCTACTCCGCCACTCGCTTCCGTTCTATGTGAGCTCGTGGTGGCGGCGCGGGGATCTGAGCTGGGTGTTGTATCTGAACGCGTTCGTGCTCCTGCTGGTCGCTGGGACCTCGCTCTTCGGGCAGCTACCGGGGGCCCTCGGTCAGGTGGCGCAAAAATTCACGGCCGGTTCCGCACTCCAGGCAGGTCTGTTGCTGCCGCTGTTCTTCATGTCGTTTGCGCTTCTCGAATCGATCAAGAGCTCGATCGGGATCTGGTGGGAGAAGGCGCAGCAATCGTTGGAGGTGCTGCTCTACACGCCGATCGACGATCCCTCGCTCATCTGGCTCGAAGTGCTCCCTGGCGCGGTGGTCAGCACCGTCTGGGTGACGCTCTGGATGGGGGCGGGCATGGCGCTGCTTTCTCTGTTCGGGCAGAGCGCGCCGTGGGGCCTGCTGCCCGTGTTCGCATTTGTCGCCGCGGTCACCGCCTACTGGGCGGCGATGGGCCGAATGCTGGGGTTCATGCTCTTCCCGCGCGAAGGCGCGGCGGGCGGGGCGTGGTCATTCCTGCTGTCGCCCGTTTCGGCGGCGGTGGCCGACCTGCCGCTCGCGCTGTTCGTCTTCCGGTCCCCGCTGGCGCTCACGTCGCTGTTGCTGCCGCTCACCGCGTGCTTCGCGCTGACCGTCCTGTGCGGAACGACATTCGATCGCGAGCGTCTCATGGAGACAGGGCTCGGCCGGACGCGCCCGCGTCGGGTGTGGCTGCCGCTCGCACTGTTGCGACGCAACGCGGCCGCCATCGCCGCCGGCCAGCTCACCGTGGCCGATGGCGTGAAGTTCGCGCTCATGGGAATCGCTTTCATTATCTGCGTCGTGGTCTTCCTGCGCTTGTTTCGGCGCAGCACGGTGGACGATGTCGAGCCCTACATGCAATGGCGCAAGCTCACCTCTCCCGGCCCCGACGGAAC
>CATPBF010000017.1 GCA_955652585.1 Candidatus Dormiibacterota bacterium
CTCGCGGGTCGAGGACCGGATGGGCCAGCGCATCAAAGAGCTCGTGTCGAATGAGCGGCAGGCGACCGACTACCTGCGCAAGGAGCTGGAGGCTGCGCGTGGTCAGCGCTACACCATCAAGGGCGTTTGATGCAGCCCGTAGCGAATCTCTACATCCACCTCCCCTTCTGCAAGCACAAATGCGGGTACTGCGACTTCAACGCCTACGCCGGCATGGACCGGCTCATGCCCGACTACGTCGACGCCCTCGAGCGAGAGCTGGCCGCCGCGCGCGAAGAGCGTGACTTCTCGCGGCTGTCGACCGTGTACCTCGGTGGAGGCACGCCGAGCCTTCTGCCGGCTGACCTGGTCGCGCGATTGCTGCGCTTCATCCGCGGCACCTTCGACATCGCGGCGGACGCGGAGATCACGCTCGAGGCGAACCCTGCGAGCACGGACGAATCACGGCTCGCCGCCTGGCTCGAGGGTGGCGTCAACCGGTTGAGCCTGGGTGTCCAGGGCTTCGAGCCGCGCGCGCTCGCGGTGCTCGAGCGCAAGACCGACGCCGCCCAGGCGACGCGAGCGTTCACGCTGGCCCGCTCGATGGGCGTGGCCAATCTCAGCATCGACCTCATCTACGCCGTGCCCTATCAGAGCCGGGAGTCGTGGGTCGAGACACTCCGGCGCGCGCTCGCACTCGGCCCGGACCATGTGTCCACCTACTGCCTCACCTTCGAGGAGGGGACTTTGCTCTGGCGCCGGCGTGCCGAGGGCAAGCTGCCCGAGCTCGATCCCGACCTGCAGTGGGACCAGCTCGACTCCGCCGTCGCCCAACTGGAAGCCGGTGGGTTCCGGCGCTACGAGGTCTCCAACTGGGCCCGACCCGGGTTCGAATCGCAACATAACCTTGCTTACTGGCGGTGCCGGCCGGTGTACGGCGGCGGCGCCGGCGCGCACTCGTACGCCACAGACGGGATCCGCGCGTGGAGGTGGTGGAACATCGCCCGACCCCGCGAGTACATCGCAGCCTGCCCAGCGCCCAGGGCGGACGGAGAGGAACTGCCCCAGCGCAAGGCCGGGGCCGAGGCCCTGATGCTCGGTCTGCGCACCGCCGAGGGCGTGGCGCCTCCCGCGGGCTTCGAGGACGAGCTGGGCCGCCTGGCCCTGGCCGGGTTGATCGAGAGCTTCGACGGCCGCGTGGCTCCGACCAGGCGCGGCATGGACCTGCACAACCAGATCGCGCTCGCGGTACTGTAGCTAGCACTCGGGACAACCGAGTGCCAGACAACCATGGAAAACAGAAAGCAAGCCATCCTGCGCGCGGTCGTCCAGGAGTTCACGAGCAGCGCCGTGCCGGTTGGCTCCCAATCGCTGCAGAGTCGGTACTTCGTCAATCTGTCGTCGGCCACGATCCGCACCGAGCTGGCCGAGCTCGCGGATCTAGGCTATCTGGCTCAGCCCCACACTTCGGCAGGCCGCATCCCGACCGACTCCGGTTATCGATATTTCGTTGACTTCCTCATGGACCTGGAGGAAGTGCCCGAAAGGGTGCGCGTCTACATCAACGAAGAGCTGCGACACGGGACGGCCGACGTCCAGGGTCTCGTCGAAAGAGTGGCGATGACGACCGCTTCCGTGACCCAGAACGCCTCCGTGGCGAGCGCGCCCCACGGCTCCCAGGGCCGCATCAAGCATGTCGATCTCGTTTCCCTCGAGCCTAAGGAGATCCTCTTGATTCTCCTACTTGAGGGCAACCTGCTGCGGCAGCAGGTCGTTCAGGTGTCCGACGCCGCGACCCAGCCCACGCTGACCCTGCTGGCCTCGAAGTTCAACGAGTCGCTCGTCGGGAAGGCCGGCGAGGAGGTGCGCAGGCACTACGAGAGTGCTCCACTAGGACTGGAGAAGGAGCTTCTCGACCGCATCGTCGCCGCGCTCGCCCAGTACGAGCAGGGTGCCGAGAATCTGGTCGTCCACGATGGCGTTCGCAACCTGCTGCGCCAGCCCGAGTTCGCCGAATCATCGCGTCTGCAGCAGGTCCTCGAGGTTCTCGAAGAAACCCGCTACCTCACAGTGCTCCTGCGAGAGCTCATCGGAAACTCCGACATGCAGATCGTGATCGGCTCCGAAAACGCTTCCAGCCAGCTGCAGGGATGCGCGGTCGTGCTCACGACCTACGGCCCATCAAACCAGCTCAAAGGTGTGCTCGGCGTGATCGGGCCGACGAGGATGGCGTACAGCCAGACGGTGGCTCGACTGCGAGCTGTGGCTCTGAGCGCAAGCGAGCGGATGTCCGAGCTCGGGGTTTGATCTCGGTGCCCATCGCGGTATCACTCCAAGTGCGATGACCACTCGTAAGTACCCGCGCGAACCCCACGAGGGCGAGCGGCGGCCCGAGACGGCGGACGGCGAGGCCACGAAACAGGTGGCGGCGCTCGAAGGCAAGATCGCCGAGCTCGAGTCGAGCGCGGCGGAGGCCAAGGATCGGTATCTACGCCTGGCGGCCGACTTCGAGAACTTCAAGAAGCGCGCGCGCCAGGATCAGGTCGACACCATCCAACACGCATCCGCGGAGCTGATCAATCGGTTGCTGCCCGGTCTCGACGACCTCCACAATGCGCTCGAACACCGGCCCAAGGGCATCGACCCCTCGTGGCTGAAAGGCGTGGAGTTGAGTGTCCGCAAGCTGGAAGACGCCTTCGGCGCTCATGGCCTCGAGGCCATCAATGCGATAGGTGCACGGTTCGACCCGAAGCTGCATGAGGCGGTCGGACACGAGGAATCTCTCGAGCATCCGGAGGACACGGTGGTGGCGGAGCTGCGGCGCGGCTACCGCATCCGAGACCGTGTCGTTCGGCCCGCCCTGGTCAAACTCGCACGGCCGCCGGCGCTGCCGGCTGATCCGGACTCCGACCCAGACCGCACCGCCCACCAGGCCTAACCCCGAAAATCTAATCTGTGGCCGTCAAGCGCGACTACTACGAGGTCCTCGGCGTGGGCCGGCAGGCGTCGCCCGATGATCTGAAGCGCGCCTTTCGCAAGATTGCGATGGAGTCTCATCCCGATCGCAACCCCGACGACCCCGTTGCCGCGGCCCGTTTCAAAGAGGCGAGCGAGGCGTACGCGGTGCTCTCCGACGCGGGGCGGCGTCGCAGCTATGACATGTTCGGCCATGCGGCGGTTGACGCCGCCGGCGGGCCGGCGGTCGACTTCTCGGACATGCCGTTTGCCGACATCTTCGACACGTTCTTCGGCGGCGGCGGGCGCTCTCGAAGGCAGCGGACGGATCGCGGCGACGACCTGCGTTACGACATGACGATCACGTTCGAGGAAGCGTTCACCGGCGTCGAGAAGCAGATCGACGTCCCGCGCCTGGCGACCTGCGGCAGGTGCTCCGGCAGCGGCGCCGAGCCTGGCACCGGCACAGACACCTGCCCAGGCTGTGGCGGTTCGGGGCAGATCCGGCGCGCCCAGCAGTCGATCTTCGGCTCGATCGTGACGCAGACCACCTGCCCCACCTGCCGCGGTGCGGGCCGGCTCCTGAAGAGCCCGTGCACGCAGTGCCGAGGGCAGGGCCGCACTTCGGTCACGCGCCGGCTGGCCGTCCGGATACCCGCGGGAGTGGACACAGGTTCGCAGATCCGGATCAGCGGCGAGGGTGAGGCCGGCATGCGCGGCGGTTCCTCGGGCGACCTCTATGTGGTGCTTCGCGTCAAGGCGCACGCGCACCTGGCGCGCCGCGACCAGAACGTCATTTACGACCTCCGCGTCAACATGGTGCAGGCGGCCCTGGGCGACCGGATCGAGATCCCTACGCTGGACGGCCCGGTAGAGATCGCGATCCCGTCGGGCACGCAGCACGGGCAGTCGTTCCGGCTCGCCGGCAAGGGCATGCCGGATGTGCGCGGCGGCCGGCGCGGCGACCAGTACGTGCTGGTGCAGGTCGTCGTCCCGAAGGACCTGACCCCGGAGCAGAAGGCGCTGCTGCGCAAGGTCGGCGGGCTTACCGGCAAGCCGGAGAAGGTCTCGAAGGGCTTCTTCGAAAAATTGCGAGACGCGATCTCGTTAGAAGGCTAGGAATTCGCGAGTCCGGCATAGACTTCGATTCGCGATTCGTGCGTAGCAAGAGGGAAGGGAGGAGGGTGCGCAGCGCGCTGATCGGGGCGCTGATCCTGGTCGTGGTCGCTTGCGCCCGCCCGACTTCCACCGCGCACCAGACTCTGCCGACGCCAACGCCATCGCCGACCCCGACCACTCCGCTTGTGCTCACGGCGACGGCGCCTTTCCATAACGGCGAGGTGGGCGTGGCTTATGCACCAGTAGCGTTGGCGGCGACAGGAGGCGTCCAGCCGTACACGTGGTCGGTCGTCGCGGGTGCGTTGCCGGCCGGGCTCGCGATTGGGTCGGACGGCACGGTCTCCGGAACCCCGACCAGTGCCGGTACCTTCAGTTTCACCATCCAGTCTGCCGATTCCGGCAACAGTACGGCCACAATCCCGGGCTCGGTTCCCATCGCGGCCGCCCTATCGGCGAGCCTGCTCCCCAACTGCGCCGCCCGGTGCACCGTGGAGCTGGGCTGCGTCAGCGTGTGCGGCGCGTTCGGCCAGGTCAGTGGCGGCGTGGCCCCGTTCTCGTACACCCTGACTTCCGGCCAGCTTCCGTCGGGCACCTCCCTGTCGGGGCTCACGCTGACCGGCACGTTCACCGGATTGAGCGGCTATCTGCAATTCACTGTGCAGGTCGTCGACGGATTTGGAGCGACCGCTTCGGTCTCACCGACCTTCTCGATGCTCGAACATATCTCGCTTGCCGGCGGGACGATCGGCGGGAGTCAGACCAATCCTTGCTATTGGACCGGCTGCAGCCGCCAGTTCGCATATTCGGGCGGCTACGGAACGCCAACCGTCCAAATCACAGGCTGGACGTACACAGAGTCTTGCACGGGCTATCCCGCCCCACCGAAGCCCTGTCCCGCACCCGCCCGACCGGCCGTATCAGCGGGCGGCGGCTTTGTGACTGTCGATGTTCCGTCACCAGGAACGACCTGGATCAACGGTTATACCGCCACACTCACACTTGTTGTCACCGACCAGATCTCCTGCGGGGCAGGCGCGAACTGTTCGGCGACGGCCAGCTACACGGTGGTCGTGTACGGCGGTTAGCCTTCTCAGCCAACTCACAGGTTCCAGGCATAACCTGACGGCTTCGGGGGTAGTTATTGAGGGGTAGCAGCTGAATCGGGCTGTAGCCTCGTACCGTATAAGGGAAGAAAGTGGCAAAAACAATCGATCTAGAACTGACCCGAGCCGAGGTGGAGGTGATCGAGCTGGAGGCGCGCCTCCGGGTGGTCCCCATGAACGACACCCAGCTTTCCGACGCCCTCAAGGCGGCCCTGGTGGCCAAGAAGGAACGCCTGGCGAAGCTGCGCACCCAGCACGCCGCCAACGGCCGGCCCAACCGGGCGGCCGAGGACACTTCGAACAAGCCTCTTCCGCTTCACGCGACTCGGCGCCCGCCGCTCAAGCGCTCGGTTCCGCAGCGCCCCAAGGCCAAGTCGACCAAGTAGCGGTCCGCGCAACAGGTTTCGGTCTCGAACGTTATCGTTCCACGTGGTGAATGTGGCCTACGTCCCGAGCGCGGCCCGCATGCGGGTAAGTGTCGGCTGAGAGGAATCAGTCTGCGGGCGAATCCGCGGGCAACCCGTTCAGCCTGATCTCGGGGGCCTGGCCGGGCGCGGAGCCGCTGCGGTCCTGGCGGCTGGCCATCGTCAACGGCATCGCCGCGTCGGCAATCATTCTGGCGGTCGCGTTCCGCCTCTGGGAGGCCCACCTGCCCTCGAACGTCGTGCGGGAGGAGCTGGTCCTGATCGGGGCAGGGCTGGTGTTCGCCGTCATCGCCATCAGCGTTCGCGTGTCTCGATTGGCCGCCAACCTCGGCATCCAGCTGCTGATGATGGTGGTGAGCGCGGTCCTAACGGTGCTGGTGCTGGGAGTGGCGGGGCCGTGGCTCGGCGACGACCTGCCTCCGCTTGCGGCCGCCGTCTTCGCGACGATCCTTCTGTACTTCGAGCTCGGACTCCATGCGCGGCATTTCGCTTACCTGTTTGCCATCGCCCTCGCGGGCGTGGGCGCGCTCTGGATCTACGCGGTGACCGCGCTCATGGTCACGTTTGGGGCGATCGCCCTGTGGACATTGGTGCTTTTCGGGCTGGGGCTCCTCGCCTTCCTCACGCGGCGCGCAGTCGACCGCGACCTGAGAGTGCAGGTCGATCGCCAGGCCTCTCTGCTGATTTCCATCAGCGACCTCGGCGAGGGCCTCCTCATCACCGAGGAAGGCAGGTACGTCGCCAGCAACGATGCCTACCTAAAGCTCACCGGCTACACGCAGGAGGAGCTACGTGCGCTGCCTTCGTTGATCGAGCTCGCCCCTGAGGAAGAGAAGGAGGCGCTGGCCGCCAACCTGTCGATCCGGTTTGACACCGACGCCGCGCCGGTTCGATACCAGGCCGGCCTGATCAGGAAGGACGGTCGCCGATTGCAGCTGGAGGTCGCCATCCATCGCGTCGTCGCGGAGGGACGGCATCGCCTGCTCGCCCTGGTCAGCGACATCACCGAGCGCTACCGCGCCGAGCAAGCAGAGCGCGAGAGCGAGATGCGATTTCGCACCCTCTTCGAGCAGGCCCAGGCCGGCATGTCGTTCGCGAGCCTCGACGGAAAGATCATGTCGGTCAACCAGGCCTACTGCGAGCTGCTGGGCTACTCGGCGGACGAGCTCAAGAGCATGTCGGTGTACGACGTCACGTTCCGCGACGACGTTGCGGCCACCAAGGAAGCGCACCGCCAGATGATGGCCGGGGAAGCGACCAACCTCCGGTACGAGAAGCGATTCCTGCGGAAGGACGGCGACCAGGTGTGGGCCGACGTTGCGGTTCGCCTGGTGCGTGACGCCGCCGACAAGCCGCTCTACTTCCAGACCGTGATCATCGACATCCGGGATCGCAAGAGCAGCGAGGTCTTGCAGTCCGCGCGATTCGCTGTGACGCAGGCTCTCCTCACATCGCCCGGATGGGACAGGGCGGCGCCACACGTTCTCGAAGGCCTGTGCGAGACGCTGGACTGGGAGCTCGCCGAGTATTGGGAGGTCGATCTGGCGCGCGAGGCGATGCACTTCGTCACGTCATGGAAGCGCCCCGGCCGCGACACGTCGGCGTATGAGGCGACTGCGAAGGATGCCGCGTTCCATCGCGGTGGGGGCCTGGCGGGGCAGGTCTGGGAGTCTGGCGCTCCCATCGCCATTACCGACGTCGCGGCCGACGGCTCGGTGCGCTCCGCGGCCGCCCTGGCCGTCGGGCTCAAAGGGATCGTTGGCTTTCCGGTTCGAAGCGGGCGGCGTGTGGTGGGCATGATCTCGCTCCACACGTGGGCGCCACGACACCTGGACGACGGGCTGGTGGCAGTCATGAACGACATCGGGTCGCAGATCGGCGAGTTCGTCGAGCGCAAGCGGGCCGAGCTGGCGCTGCAGGACAGCGAGAAGAGGACTCGGTCGGTCCTGGACAACGTGTCGGACGGTCTCGCGACGCTCGACCAGGCGAGCGTGATCGAATCGGCCAACCCGGCCGTCGTCAAGCTTTTCGGCTACCTCGAGGAGGAGTTGATGGGCCAGCCGGTCGACATCCTCATCGCCACCACCCACCGCAGCGCGTTCGTCAACTACTTGCAGCGGCGGCTCAAGCTCGACCTGCCGGCCAGCGGCGCGCACGACACGATGGGCAAGCGCAAGAACGGGAGCCTGTTCCCGCTCGAGTTCGTGGTCAGCTCGATGCACGTTGGCTCGCGGCACCTCTTCATCGCCACGATGCGCGACATCTCCGAACGGAAAGCACACACCGATGCGCTGGAATACCAGGCGCTCCACGACGCGCTGACCGGGCTGCCGAACCGCAGCCTGTTTGGCGACCGCCTGCGGCAGGCCTTGCTCTCCGCCCGGCGCAACCAGCGGATGTTCGGCGTGCTGCTGCTCGACCTCGACCGGTTCAAGGACATCAACGACGCGCTCGGCCACGACCGCGGCGACAGTCTGCTGCAGGAGGTGACGGCGCGCCTGCGCGGAGTGCTGCGCGCCACCGACACCATCGCCCGCCTGGGCGGTGACGAGTTCGCCGTGCTCACCACGGACGCCAAGCATCCCGATGACGTGGTTTCGACCGCGCGCAAGATCCTCGCCGCGCTGGAAGGTCCATTCGCGATCGGCGATCAGATGGTGGAGACAGGCGCCTCGATCGGCATCGCGCTCTACCCAGTCCACGGCGATGACCCCGGCACGCTTCTACGGCGTGCGGACGTCGCGATGTACGTCGCCAAGCGTTCAGGCGGTGGCTGCTCGCTGTATGCGCCCGAGCAGGAGGCGCAGAGCCTGCGCCGTTCGGGCCTGGCCGGCGAGCTGCGTCGCTCCATCCCGCAGGGCGAGATGGTGCTCCACTACCAGCCCCAGGTTTTGCTGTCGACCGGCACGACCTACTCGGTCGAGGCGCTCGTTCGCTGGAACCATCCACGCGAGGGCCTGATGCCTCCCGACCGATTCATCCCGATGACCGAGGAGACCGGCGTCATCCACCCACTGACCGCATGGGCGCTCGACACTGTGCTGAATCAGCTCTGCAAGTGGCTCGAGGCGGGAATCGACGTCTCGGTGGCGCTCAACGTGTCGCCGCGGATCATCGAGGACCACTCGCTGGAGGAGATGGTGGCGCAAGCGCTGGCCGCGTCCAAGGTGGAGCCGCGTCGCCTCACGCTCGAGATCACCGAGGGCGTGGCCATGGCCGCCGCCGCGGCGAAAGCCCTTCATACCCTCAGCGAGATGGGCGTGCGCCTCTCGCTCGACGACTTCGGAACCGGCTATTCCTCCCTGCTATACCTGATGCGCCTGCCGCTGCACGAGATCAAAATCGACCGCTCGTTCGTCGCCGGGCTGGGCACCGAGCCCGACTCCGGCGCCATCGTCCGCTCCGCGGTCGGTCTCGGCCACAACCTTGGGCTGCGGGTGGTGGCGGAAGGAGTGCAGGAGCGGGCGGCCGAGGCGGTCTTGATCGAAGCGGGCTGTGACACCGCGCAGGGCTTCCTCTACGGCCGGCCGGTCGCCGAGGCGGACATGACCGCCCTGCTCCTGACCAACCCGGGGTCGAAGGGCGCCGCCATCGGATCGCCGGAGCGTGAGGGTAGCCCCGCGTCGTAGTGAAGGCCTTGGTGCTCGGGGCCGGCGGCCTGCTTGGATCCGAGCTCATGAAGCTGCTCCCGGACGCAGTCGGCCTGACTCGGGCCCAGATGTCGGTGACCGACCTGGCGGCGATGAATGGAGCGCTGCCCCACTTTGAGGCCAACGTCGTTTTCAACTGCGCCGCGTACAACGCGGTCGATCGAGCCGAGGCCGAGCAGGATGCCGCCTATCAGGTCAATGCGCAGGGAGCGTTCAACGTCGCCCTCGCCTGCGCGCAGAACGCGGTGCGCCTCATCCACTTCTCCACGAACTTTGTTTTCAGCGGCGGGCTCGACCGCCCATACGTCGAGGCCGACGAGGTGGGTCCACTCGGTGTGTACGGGAAGTCAAAGCTGGAGGGTGAGAAGCTCACGTCGATGGTCATGCCGCAGGCGCTGATCATCCGCACCGCGGCGCTGTTCGGAGGAGGCGGTGACGGCGGGCGGCTGAGCTTTCCGGAACGCATCCTCGAACATGCAGCCGCGGGCGAGCGACTCCGTGTTGTGTCCGACCAGACCGTCAACCCGACCTACGCGGCGGACCTTGCGGCGGCAGCCATCGCGCTGGCGTCAACCGATATGGACGGCGTGGTCCATGTCACGGCTGGGGGCTGCTCGAGCTGGGATGAGCTGGCCCGCGCCACCCTGGCTGGATTCGGGGTGTCCGGAAGGGTCGAGCCCGTGTCCACCGCCGAGCTCGCGGCTACGGCGCCACGACCGCGCAACGGGTGCCTCGGATCGACCCGGACCCAGGCGCTGCGGCACTGGCGAGAAGCACTTGAAGAGTGGGCCGATGTGCACCGCAAGGCTTAAAAAAGGCTCGGGCCGGGCGATTTCTCGACACCGGCACCGAGCTTGGCTGCGGGGGGTGAGGTTCGATGTATTCGAGGTGAGCCCCGGCCTCCATCCTTCCTGAAGGTCCTCCCGACCGGAACGCCTCGGCACAAGAGTGTGGCAGAGAACCCATCGTGAATCAATCCGTCAATGCAAGATTTCAACGACAAACCGACTGCGGCCCTTTGGAATTACCAAGGTCCCGGTTTGCGGCAGGCGACTCCCAAATGCTTATGATGCGTTGCTTCTGCACACGACTTGCACACTTTGCTCAGTTCGAACGATTTAGCACATCGCCTTGGTATCAGCCGAGCGACGGTACTGCGTGCCGTCGCGAGGGGGCTGCTCAAGCCTGCCCAGGTCACGCCGGGCGGCCATCGCCGCTTCCTGCCTCTGGACGTGGAGGGACTGGGGAGCCGCCTGGCGACTGGCGAGCTCATCGGCTCGAGTGAGGCGGCGCGGCAGCTCGGCGTCAGCCAGCAGACCTTGAACCGAGCTGTCCGCAACGGCAGCGTGCGTCCCGCGGTGGTCACGCCGGGCGGTCACCGGCGTTTTTCGAGCTCAGACATTGCCGAGTCGCGGCGCGAAGCTGCCAACGGCGGAGTGTCAGGTTGATGGCCGGAGAGACTCCGCCCGCGCACGAAAAGCCGAGGACCGACCGGGCTCAGCTCCTCTGGTCAGTCCTCCTCAACACAATCGTGTTGTTCGCGATCGTCGTCTCGATCATCCCCATCGCGCTCCTGGTGCGGGGGTTCGTCGAACTGGTCAGAAGATCGCAGGCGCTCTCTGGCGCGGACCTGATTGCGTACAGCTTCGCGTTCACCGGACTCTTCCTCGGCGCCATCTTCTTCACATACGCGATCAAGTACTACCTGGGCACCGCGATCGTGCTGCTGACGACGCTTGCGTCCGGCGGTCGCAACGGCAACGGCAACGGGCATTCGCGCCCTGACGGCGACCGGCACGCAGCCGGCCTCAGCCGCATCAATCGCAATCCCAACGGCAACGGCAACGGATACCACATCGACCTCGGGTACCACCCGTTCGTGTCGATCCACGTCGCAGCCTATAACGAAAAGCGCGTCATCGAGCGCCTCCTCACGTGCCTCGAACAGCTCGACTACCCGGAGTACGAGGTCGTGGTCGTCGACGACTCCACGGACGAGTCCGTGCAGATCCTGGAGCGCTGGCAGGGCCGGCCCCGTTTCAAGATCGGGCACCGCGCCAGCCGGCTGGGATTCAAAGGAGGAGCACTCCGCGAGGCCCTAAAGGTCATGGATCCGCGCGCCGAATACGTCGTGATCTTCGACGCGGACTCGATGCCGTTCCCCGACTCGATCGAACGCTTCCTTCCTTACTTCTATCAGACCAACGGCGACAAAGAAGTCAAGCGGCGAGAGGACGTAGCCGCCGTGCAGAGCTATCAGTGGCACGTGCTCAACAAGTCCGAGAGCTGGCTGACCGAGGCGGTGCGCGCCGAGTACGCAGGCAGCTACATGGTCGAGCGCCCGTTCCAGGACGCGGTGGGCTCGCTGAAGATGATCGCGGGCACCGCGTACATGATCCGCGCGGACATCCTGCGCGAGGTCGGCTGGGGCACGAGCCTGACGGAGGACTGGGAGCTCACTCTCAAGCTCTACGCGCGCGGCTACAAAGTCGCGTACACGCCTTGGGCCGAAACTCCGGCCGAGTGCGTCAGCACCTTTGCGAGGTTCGCGCGCCAGCGGATGCGCTGGGCGGAAGGGCACACGTTCAACGTGCGGAAGTGGTTTCTGCCGATCATGCTGTCCCCCTTTGTCCGCCCGCTCGAGAAGCTCGAGTTCCTCTACGACGCCGCCTACTACCTCCAGGCCGCGTTGTTCGTCGTTGGGACGCTCAGCTGGCTCTTGGCCGAAATCGTGTTCCACGCGCACATCCCTGGATGGACCGTGGCGCTCGGCTGGTCGCTCGTCTTTTCGAACATATTCGCGCTGCCGTTGATGAACCTCGGCGGTCTGATCCTCGAGGACGCTCCGAAGCGCGACCTGCAGGGCGTGCTCGGCGCTCTCGTCCTTTCCTTTGCGCTGGTCCCGTTCCAGGGCTGGGCTGCCATGAAGGGCCTGCTGCAGAAAGAAGAGGGGCCGTGGTTCCGAACGCCGAAGACTGGGATCATCACCGACGAGGTCCAGCACCTGCGCCGGCTGCACTTGCTCCGGCGGTGGCTGCTCGGCCGTCGCTCCGGCGGCTATGCCCGCACCCCAATGGCGGCAGTCGCGACCGCTGCTCCGAGCGCGCGCGTGCGGACAGGCGGTCGAAGCCCACGCCTCGGCTGGGTTGTAGCCGGCTCGCTGGTCCTGGCCCTGGCCGCGCTCGCATGGGGATCGGTCAATGCTCCTCTGGTCGCAGCGGCCGGCAACCCGCTATACCTGCATGGAACGGGCGCGGGGCCCGCATGCGCGCCCGGGTCCATGAGCCCGGCCGCGGGCAACAAGGCGCCAGCCTGCAGCATCAATGACGCGATTGGGGTGTTTTCCTTTTCGGGGCTGCCGGCGCAAGTCGTGCCAGCCGGGTCGTGGTCATTCACCATGTACTGGACTCCGGCGGGCCCTGTGCCACTGTCACACATCTCGCTCAGCGTGGGTGTGTCAGCTGGTCCGAGCTGTGCGGGTTTCGTCGCCTCGATTCCAAGGGCGGGCACCACATGGACTACGACCTTCGGAGCCAACGGAGTTCATACGACGAGCCCGTTCACCGTCAGCACCAGCGCGCCTCAGCTCGCGTTGGTGATCCCAGCCGGCGGATCGCTATGCCTTCGCGCCGACATCAGCGTAGAAGAGGACGACGTTCCCATGCGGTACGACGGGCCGGCCGGCGTGGCGGACACGCGGCTCATCCCACCCTTCACCGTGGTGCCGGAATCACTCCTCGGCCTCGTCGGTGTCGCCCTGCTGGTGCCACTCGTGACGGGCCGGCGCCGGCTGCTCGCGTTGCTGAGGGTGCGCGGATGAAGCCGCGGGACCGCGATGCCGTCAACATCACGCTGATCGCGATCTCCTGCGGGCTCCTGATGGTGCTGCCGCTGGTCACCACATTTGACGATTTCCTGACGTCGTGGGCGCTGCAGCTGGGCGTCAACAACCCGCTGCAGGCGATCGTGCCGGTCGAGGCGCGCATGGTGGTCAGCCTGCTGGGGCTCGCCGGCATCCACGCCGCCGCCTCGGGCAGCAACATCGTGGTCTGGGACTCCGCCGGAGCGATGCACGCGCTGTTCATCTCCTGGAACTGCATCGGCTGGCAGAGTCTTGTGCTCCTCGGCGTGAGCTTCTTCTCCGGTTTGCGCGGGCAGCAGGCGCTCGCATCGCGGATCCAGGTGATCGTCATCGGGGTGGCGGGAACTATGCTCCTCAACCTCGTCCGCGTCGCCGCGGTCGCGGCCGTTGAGGCCAGGTGGGGTCACCTGCCGGCGCTGATGCTCCACGACTACGGTGGCACCATCCTTGTCATCGGATGGCTCTTCCTCTTCTGGATCGCCGTGCAGCGCTGGATTCTGGTAGTAGCAGCGTCGCCTGAAGTGGGCATGGTTCCGTCATGAACAAGTGGGTCAGGGGGCTCCTGCAGACCGCGTTCGCACTCATTCTGGTCGTCCTGTGGCTGCGCACGGTTTCGCTGGGCGAGGTACTCACCCACGCCAGGGTGCACAGCTGGGCGGCCGTGGTCCTGATGCTCGCGCTGTTCCTGGTCACGAGCCTCATCAGAGCGCGGCGCTGGCTCGTGCTCCTGCGCCCTCTGGCACCGGTGGGCATGGTGCGCGCGTTCGCGATGAACGCCGCGGCCAGCTTGCTCAACTACGTAATCCCGATCCGGTCTGGCGACGCGATGCGGGGCTGGTGGTTGTGGCGGCGGCATCGTGTGCCGCCCGGGTCCGCGCTGGCCACCGTCGTCATCGACAAAGTCTGCGACCTCGCGGGAGTCGCGGTCGTTCTCGCCGCACTTGAGGTGCTGGCGGCGACCGGTGCGGTGACCGCGCCACGCGGGCTCCTGGGCGCGGCAGCGCTTGCGGTCGCGCTGCTGTCAGCGGTATTGGGCACGGCGCTGCTCGGTCCGCGCATAGCTCGTTCGCCTCTGGCACGGAAGGTGTTGCCTGAGCGCTTGGCCTCCGGTCTGGCCGGTCAGGCCTTCGCGTTTCGCGCGGGGGCCAAGGGCCTGTGGACGCCGGCCCTCGCCGGGCGGCTCGCGGGACTGACCGCGATCGCGCTGGTAATCGACGCCTTCAACTTCAGCCTGCTGTTCTCGGCCGTCGGCATTCCGGTGCCGACGCTGAAAGCCATGGCCGCCTATCCGGCATTGCTGCTTGCGTTCGCAGTCCCCGCCGGTCCCGGCTATGTGGGCAGCCTCGAGGTGGCGGGTTCGCTCGTGCTGGGCGGAGGGCTGGGCCTGAGCGCGGTGGTGGCCGGGGGCGCGATCGTCCTGTACCACGCGATCACGGCCGGCTATGCGCTGGTGCTCGGATTTCTTGGTTTCCTGCTGGTCGGCGGGAAGCGACGAGCACGCGCGTCCGGGCCGCGGCGGGTCGCGGTGTTCCACTGCGGATTTACATACTCAGGCGGCGGCGAACGCATCGTCATCGAAGAGGTGCTCGGCCTGCGCCGACGTGGGTTCGCCGTGGAGTGCTACGCGCCCACCGTCGACGCTTCGCGCTGTTACCCAGACCTGATCGGAGAGGTGCGCGTGCGCACGTTTCTTCCTCAGCTGCCGCGCTGGTTCCCGTTCCGAGAGGCGGCGCAGATGGCCGCAGCGTCGGTGCTCATGCCGCTGTACGCATGGCGCTTCCGCGGCGTGGACGTGATCATCGGCTGCAACCAGCCAAGCGCGTGGATCGCCTGGTGGGCGGCGCGGCTGATCGATGTGCCGTATGTGGTCTATCTCAATCAGCCCAACCGGCTGGTTTACCCGCGCAGCATCGACCGCGAGACGGGGTGGGTGGCCAATGCGGACTATCGATTGCTCGCCGCAGTCGTGTTGCGGGCGACGAAATTCGTCGCGTGGGCAGACCGCCGTTCGGTGCAGGAGGCGGACCAGCTCCTGGTCAACGGCGACTACATCGGCGACATCATCCGTGGCATTTACAAGCGCGAGGCGGTCGACTGTCCGGCCGGGTGCCACGTGGCGTCGTCGGGTTTTCCGCTCCCGATCAAGGCTCGATTTTCTGGTGGACTGACCATCAACGGCTACCCGATCCGGCGCCCGTACGTGCTGCTGACCAACCGGCACTATCCGCAGAAGCGATTCGACCTTGCCATTCGCGCCATCCAGGAGGTACGCAAGCAGCACCCCAAAGTCCAACTTGTGATCCCGGGACCGTCGACCTCGCACACGGCGACTCTAAAGACGCTCGTCGAGGACCTCAAGCTGACCGATTGCATTCTGTTTCTCGGTGCCATCACCGAGGACGAGCTCGAGAAGCTCTACGAGGGCGCGGCGGTGTACGTGTACCCGGCGCCCGAGGAAGACTTCGGGATGGGCGTCATCGAATCGATGGCCAAGGGCGTGCCGGTGGTGGCGTGGAACCAGGCCGGCCCTACGGTCACTGTGGGACCCGGCACTGGC
>CATPBF010000018.1 GCA_955652585.1 Candidatus Dormiibacterota bacterium
CCGGTCGAGAAGTGGCACCGCGACGCCAAGATCTACACGCTGTTCGAGGGCACCAGCGAGATCCAGCGGCTAGTCATCTCGCGAGCGTTGGCTCGGGACTAGCGTGGTTCGCGGCGCGGCGGCGCGAGCCGTCCCGACCGGAGCAGTCGACCCGCGCGAAGCCCGCCGGCTGCCGCGGCGCGCGCGGCTGACCCAGGCCGCACTGGCGATCTTCGCCGCGCGCGGTTACCAAAAGACCTCGGTCGACGACATCGTCGCCCGCGCCCGCATGTCCAAGTCCGCCTTTTACGAACAGTTCGATTCCAAGGAGCAGTGCTTTCGCGAGGTCCTGGCGCAGGAGGGCGGCGAGCTCATCCACGCCGTCATCGGCGCCGCGGCGGGTGGCAACGACCATCGCGACCGGATGCGCCGAGGGATTCGTGCCTTCGTGGTCACGTGCTACAAGCGCTCGGCGGTGGCCCGGTTGATGATGGTGGAGTCGGTGGGGCTCAGCCCTAGCGTGGAAGAGGTCCGGCACCAGCTGCAGGAGCGCTTTGCCCACATGGTCGCGGAGGAGGTGCGGCTCGCCCTTCTCGACGACCAGTTCTATGCCGACCAGGACCCCCAGGTTTTCGGTCGGGCGGTGGTGGGCGCGGTCAACGACGCTGTGGGCTACTTCCTGACGCACCCGGGCGCCGATGCGGAGTCGCTCGCCGCCAGCCTCTGCCGGATCTTCGCCCCGTAACGGTCATACAAACTGCGCCGAGGTGGGGGAGATTGAGGGCCGGGCCCCGCACGTTAACACGCCGGCTTGCAATGCGAACGCCCGTTCGGCTACAATTATCGCAAACATGCGTACGCTCAGCACCCAGGTCAAGCTGCGCCGACTGATCCGATCGACCTCGGAGGCGTTCTCGCGCCTGCGGTGGCAGCCGGCCGAGCGGCGTGCGGTCGGTTCGATCGTCGACCGCCTGCTGGGGCTCGCGGCCGAGGTTCGGGAGTCCTGGGACCAGGACGCCGTCTCCGGGCGTCCTGAGGAGGCCCTGAGCGCCTTCGTGGCTGAATCGCTGCGGACAGTCGAGCTGGCGATCGCCGGGATCGCACAGGACGGCTCGGACCTCGAGCTGCTGCGCCAGGACTTTGAGCGGGCCGCGGTGCCGCTGGAAGTGTTCCTGCGCGGCCTGGACGCCGAGCCGGCCCTGCAGCGCTCCGCCTAAGGTTTTCCGCGCGTTTTGGCGGCAGCGGCGTGCTTCCAAGCCTCGGATCACACGACGTGTAGCGCCAGCGGCGCCTTAACACGGAGGGCGCCCGGCTAGATTATCGTCAGCGTTTCTCGAACTTATGCTGTCTAGAACCGCGATTATCAATACCATCTAGCGGGGCCAGGACCCCACGTTTTGATGGGGCCAGCGTCTACCCCCCTGCTTACGATCACTTCGATGCACGGCGTGATCCTCGAGGAGATGCGGCTGTACGTCGTCAACGAGTTCGGCCAGGCGGTGGCTGGCCAGGTGCTGGAACGATCAGGACGGGCGGCTGACCACCAATACAATCCCGACCACGCTTACCCGGATACAGAGCTCGGGCTGCTGGCCATGCGCGCCGCCGAGGTGACCGGGAAGCCGATCCCTGAGATCCTGGAAGGGTTCGGCCAGGCGATGGTGCCGGACATGTTCAAGTACTACAGCATCCTCGTCAATCCACGCTGGAGCTTTGACGACTTCCTGCTGGGGATGGAACCGGTCCTGCACGCGGCCCTCCAACTCCACACTCCGGGCGCGCTGCCGGCCAAGGTGCAAGCCACGCGTGCCGGGCCGGACACCGTCAGAGTCGTCTACGATTCCCCGCTCCGCGCCTGCGCGGCCGTCCGTGGAGTCATTCGCGGCGCCGCCGCGCACTACGGGGTCGAGATCGAGATCACCGAGAACGAATGTGTCCTGCGTGGCGATCCGGTCTGCGTGTTCACGGTCGCAGGCAGCAAGGACTAGTCCGCGGCATGTTGCGAGGCCAGCGCAGCGACCAGGTGAGCGCGATTGATCTTGCCCTCGGCGACGACGGCGCCATCGATCAGGACGACTGGAACGCGAAAGTCGTAGAAGCGGTGCAGCTCGTCGTCGGCGTCGACATCGGCGAGCTCGGGGTGGACGCCGAGCTCCTGGAGTAGGCCCAAGGCGGCCTCGCATAGGTGGCACCCCTGCCGAGTGACCAGGACGATGCCCACGAGGCGACCCTAACCGATCTCAGGGCGCGATTCGACTATCCGCTGAGTACGATCCTGCCCGATGCAGGGCGTCATCCTCGACGAGCTGGAAAAGTACGTCCTGAGCACGCTCGGGCAGCCCGGTCTCACGCGGATGCGCAACCTGACCGGCCGAGGCGACAGCGGCTACGACTTCAGCGGCAAGTATCCCGACAACGAGCTCCTCGTGATCATGCGTGGACTGGTCGAGGCGACCGGCCGGCCGCCCGAGGAGATCGTGGAGGAGTTCGGCATCGCCCTGGTGCCCGGACTGCTCGAGGTCTACGGCTTTCTGCTCAACCCGCGATGGAGCTTCATCGATTTCCTACTCAACACCGAAGACGTCATGCATCGCGGCGTCAGACTCAACACTCCGAACGCTCGACCGCCCGAGCTGGAGGCCGTCCGGGCGGGACCGGAGTCCGTGACGATCACGTACCGCTCGAAGCGAAACCTGTGTCCGCTGGCCAAAGGCATCATCCGTGGCGCTGCCGCCCACTACAAAGTCGACATCACCATCTCTGAGGAGCGTTGCATGCTCCGAGGCGACCCGGAATGCCTGATCACAGTCGCCAAGGAGAGCCTCTAGGCCGGCAGCCGCAGGGTCTCCCCCACCACGATCACCGGGCTGGAGAGGTTGTTCATGCGCTCGATCTCGTCGATGCGGGCACGCGTGTCATCGCCCGGATAGCGTTGGGCGGCGATCGTCCACAACGTGTCGCCAGGCTGAACCACCATGGTCGCCAAGGCTCCGCCACCCTGGGCGACGCGGCTGAGGGCGAGCATCACGGCCAGCGCCCCCACCAGGACCAGCGCCCAGCGGTAGAGCTGGCGAAGCCTTGGATCGGACTGAAATGAGCCGAGCCGGCGTGGGGCGGGTCTGGCGGCGTACATCTGTTCGAGGCCAACAGTAACGAACGGGCGTTCGATTGTCAAGCCACCGAACAAAGGTTTGCATCGCGACGTCCCAGGTGCTAGCATGGGCATCAACGTCCCGCCCACGCCCTGAAAAACGACTTCCTGGAGAACGAAATTGACCGAACAGCTGACCGAACGGCAGACCAAGATCCTCGAGTACATCCGCTACGTCACCAAGACTCGCAACTACCCCCCCAGCGTTCGCGAGATCGGCGAGGCGGTCGGCCTGAGCTCGAGCTCCACGGTTCACAACCACCTGAACCAGCTCGAGCGCCGTGGTCTCATCCATCGGGACCCCAGCAAGTCCCGCACCGTCCAGCTTGTGCAGGACGTCGAGTTCGACAAGCAGCGGCGCAACGCGGTCTCGGTGCCGGTCGTCGGCAACGTCGCCGCCGGGGCGCCCATCCTCGCCGAGCAGAACATCGAAGACCACGTCCTGCTCTCCACCGACCTCGCCCAGGAAGGTTTCTTCCTGCTCCGCGTCCGCGGCGAGAGCATGATCAACGCCGGCATCTTCGATGGCGATCTGGTCCTCGTGCGGCCGCAGCAGGAGGCGCCCAACGGCTCGATCGTGGTCGCCATGGTCGATGGGGACGCCACCGTCAAGCGCTTCGAGCGCGGCAACGGCCACGTCAAACTGATCGCCGAGAACCCGGCCTACGAGCCGATCGTGAGCAGCAACGTAAGCCTGGTCGGCGTCGTCCGCGGAGTGATCAGGCTCTTCCGATAACGGTCTTGTAGGACTCGAATCGGCGCGCCGCGTGGCGGGCCACCCATCCCCACGCACGCGTGCCGCCTTCGACGTATTCGGTCTTCTCGACGCCGCCGATCCGGCGCAGCTCCGCGAGCACACCCTCGCGTCCGTAAGGCACCAGGATCTCGAGCTTGACGACGTCAGCGCGGCTGGCCTGGTCGACCGCTTCGAGCAGGTTGGGTAAGCCCAACTTGTTCATCGCGGAGATGGCCACCGCGCCTGGATAGCGCGCGCTGAGCGCGGTCACAGCCCGCCGACGCGCGGCAGGCCCGAGCAGGTCGACCTTGTTCAGCGCTACCACGCGCGGCTTGTCGGCGGCTCCGAGGTCGGCCAGCACCTTCTCCACCGTCTCCGCCTGCTCCGCCGCCGCGGGCGAGCTCAGGTCCAGAACCTGAAGGATGACGTCGGCCTCGGTGACCTCCTCGAGCGTGGCGCGAAAAGCGGCCACCAGGTCGGTCGGCAGCTTCTGAATGAAGCCCACGGTGTCGGTCAGGAGCAAGCCTCTACCGGTCGGGAGGTCGACGCGCCGCGTGGTGGGATCCAGGGTCGCGAACAAACGATGTTCCGCGTGCACCCTCGCTCCGGTCAATGCGTTGAGGAGCGTGGACTTGCCGGCGTTCGTGTAACCGACGATGGCGGCCGTCTCCAGCTCGGCGCGCCGACGGCCGGTTCGCTGCTGGTGGCGCTGCGAGCGGACCTGCTCGATCTCGCGTTCGAGGTCCCGCATGCGCTTGCGGATGCGACGACGCTCGACCTCGATCTGCTGTTCGCCGAAGCCACCGCGGGCCCCCACCCCACCTCGCCGGCCGCCCACCTGGCGGTCGTACGCATACGCGCCGATGAGTCGCGGCAGCAGATGGTGAAGGCGCGCCGCTTCGACCTGCAGCCGGCCCTCGTGGGTCCGGGCGTGCTGGGCGAAGATCTCGAGGATCACTTCAGTGCGGTCGAGCACACGAATCTTGAGCTCGAGCTCGAGGTTGCGTTGCTGCCGCGGGCTCAAGTCGTCGTTGCAGATGACGAGATCGAATGCGCCCTCGAGCTTGAGCTCCCGTAGCTCATTGAGCTTGCCCATGCCGATGAAATGGGCAGGGTCGACCCCGGAACGCCGCTGGACGTCGGAGCCGACGACGTCGGCGCCTGCGGTCCGCGTTAGATCGGCCAGCTCGGCCATCTGCTCACGAACCAGCTCGGGGGTCGTTCCCGGGAGCATCAGCCCGACCAGGTATGCCCGCTCGCGCGGCGGCCTTGTGATCAGAGCTTGAGCCGCCTCAGGCGCGCCATCGCTTCCTCCAGACGGGCGTCCGGAGCCGTGACCGAAAGCCGGAAGTAGCCTTCGCCATGGGCGCCGAAACCGACGCCCGGTGTGATGTTCACGCCCACCTCATCCAGGACATGGCCCGCGAATCGGATCGAGTCATAACCCGACGGTACCGGAGCCCACACGTAAAAGGTCGCGCGCGGAGGCTTGATCGACCAGCCCAGCGCGTTCAACGTATCCGCGACCAGCCGGTGCCGCCGTGCGTAGACCTCGCAGGCTGCCCGCGTCTCGGCCTCGCCCCCATGCAGAGCCTCGATCGCAGCCCACTGGACGGCCTGAAAGATGCCGGAGTCGATGTTGGTCTTCAGCTGCCCGATCAAACCCACCAGGTCTGCCCGTCCGCACACCCAGCCGATGCGCCAGCCGGTCATGTTGTAGGTCTTCGACAGCGAGTGGAATTCGAGACCAACCTCTTTGGCGCCGTCGATC
>CATPBF010000019.1 GCA_955652585.1 Candidatus Dormiibacterota bacterium
ACCGGGCTCATTCGCTGTGGGCCCGACCGGGCAGCCGCCAGCCGGGCGGCGGCGATGATCGCCTCCTTTTCCTCCGCGTCACCCGCCTTCAGCCGGAGCCGGCGCCCGTGCAGCAAGTCGTCGACGATTTGCTCGATCCGGTTCTCCGGTTGCTCAGGCATCCGGATCAACCTTCGCAGCGGCGCGCAGGGCACGCAGCTGCATGACCTTGACCGCGCCGACCGTGGAACGCATCTCGGCAGCCACTTCCTTGAGTGAGTACCCGTGCAGGAAACGCAGCTCGAGCACGCGCCGGTAGTTGTCGCTGAGCCCGGCCAGGATTCGGCGCGCCCTCTCCTCCGCCTCGTCCGACGCCGGGCCCTGGGGTATCGCCATAGCGAGGTCCTCGTGCAACTCCGCCTGCGACAGCCCCAATCGGGTGCTCCAGATGGCTCCCATCACCGAGCGAGCGGTAGCGAAGAGTTAGCCGCGAATCGCGCTCGCGGGTGCGCCCTGGCGCAACCGCGGGATTGCTTTCATGGCCACTTGTTGAGTGAGGTCCTCGGCGTCGGCGCGGTTGCCGACCCGCGCGTAGATGAACGCGTACACGAGCTCCAGCTCGTCGAGGGCGATGTCGGTCGCGCTGGCGGCGTTGGATAGCTCGACGACCTCGCCGGCGTGGTCCGACAGCGCAGCGGGATCACTGGGGCGCTGGGGATCCGAGGTCATGAAACGGCTATGCGAACAGATTCCCGCAGAGCAGATAGGTCGCGTTGGTACCCTGCATGTCCGGTCCCGCGTGCACGACCACGTACCACGTGCCGGTCGCGGGCGGATAGGTGGCGGTGATCGTGGTTTTCGTGTCGGCGTTGCCCTGGGCGTCTGCCGTCACCTCGTTCAGGCCGATAGCGATGCTGCCGCGCTGCTGGCAGCTGCCGAGGTGGATGTGCGACACGTGCTTCGAGTTGGGTTGAAGGCCGCTGATCGCGAGCTCGACCGTGACGCTTCCCGATTGGATTTGCAGGGTGGCGGTGCCCGTGGCGGCGACAGTCGGGTCGGCCCCGGTGATCTTGAAGGTGAGCCCGCTCGGCGATGGACTCGGGCTGGCCGCGATCGGGCTTGGGGAGGCTGAGGGCAACGCGGCGGCAGGGCCTCCAGTGGAGGCGCCGCAAGCCGAAATGGTCGCGGCCAGCGCAACGAGCGCGACCACCCGGTTCAAGCCTGCAGTCTCGCGTCAATTGTGCTCATGCCGATACCACTGCAGGTTACTGGACGGACATTCGCCTTGAGCCTCGCTTACCACCAAACGCAGTGGGCCGGGTCGCCCCGGCCCACCATCGCGCATCGCTCGTTTGATCGGTCAGGCGTGTCGCCAGCCGGGACGGCCGGCCCGGCGCCAGAGCAGGAAGCCGAGGCCGAGGAGGATCAGGATCGGGCCCAGCGCGCCCAGGCCGGTGATCAGGTAGTTGAGGGTCGCGACGAAGTTGTGCGCGGCGTCGCTGAGAGCGGAGGCGAATCCCCAGCTGTCGGAAGGGGCTGCCGTCACGGGCGCGCCGGCCTCGGTCATCTGGACCGTAATGGTGCTGAACGCCACGTTGTGGTCGATGTACTGGATCTGGCCCTTGAGCTGCTCGATCTGGCCCGTGATCTGGCCGAGCTGGTTTTGCACGGCGATGATTTCATTGACGGTCTGCGCTTTCGCCAGCAGGGCGATCATTGCGTTGCGCTGCGCCTCTTCATTGGCGAGCCGCGCCTGGAGGTCGACGTACTGCGCGCTGACGTCGTTGCCGCTGATGTGCTCGGTCTGGACCTTGCCCATCTTCGATAGCGCATCGATGGTCTCGTCGAACTTCGTCGCCGGGACCATGAAGGTGATGACGCCTGTGCGGATCTGGTCGTTGGTGACGGGGTTGGCCTGAGCATCCGTCCCAGAGACGTAGCCCTGTTCGAGCTCGACCAACGAGCGCACCGAGGCGAGACTGGAGTCGAACGAGCCTGATTTGACGCTGATCGAGAGCTGAGCCTGGCGGATGACCTGCGGACCCTGGATGGGCGGCACGACGTCCCCGCTGGGGTTGGTGCTGGTGCCGGCGCCACCCTGGGGCACTCCCTTGATCGGCGCCACGGTGCCAGAACCGGTAGAGCTGGTCGAGCCGTCGCGCGCAGTCGGCACGCCGCCTGAGCTCGAGCCTGCGCCTCCGCCTGCGCCGCACGCGGCGGCCGCCACGAGGATCCCGAAGCAAAGCGCGATTACGACGAGGAACCGTTTCATGTGACCGCCTCCAATGTTGATGAAGACCAAACGCCACCCCGCGGTGTGGGTAACATCCGCACTCGTGCTCCAGGTCCGCAACCTCGCCATCGACGTCGCGGCGCGCCGGGTTCTCTCCGACGCGAGCTTCACCGTGGCCGCCGGCGACAAGGTCGGGCTGGTGGGCCGCAACGGGGCCGGCAAGACGAGCCTCCTCAAGGTTCTCGCCGGCGAGCACGACCCCGAGGCGGGCCTGGTGCTGCGCCGCGGCACCTTGGGCTATGTGCCGCAGAATCCGCGGCCGCGCGCCGAAGCGGCGCAAACGGCCCTCTCGCACATCCTGTCCGGACGCGGCCTCGATAAGGCGGCGGCGCGGCTGGAGGAGCTCCACCGCCAACTCGAGTCAGACCATTCCGCTGCGGTCCTCCAGCGCTTCTCGGACGCGGAGGAACGCTTCCGGCTCGACGGCGGCTACTCCGGCGAGTCAGACGCCCGGCGCATCGCGACCGGACTCGGCCTGAAGCCTGATCGCGTGGACCTGGCCCTCGGAGTGCTGTCGGGAGGCGAGCGGCGCCGCGTGGAGCTGGCCCGCGTACTGTTCGCCGCCAACGACCTCATCCTCCTCGACGAGCCGACCAACCACCTCGACAGCGACGCCAAGGCCTGGCTGATGGACTTCCTTCGCGAAAACCGCGCCGCCGTCATCGTGGTCAGCCACGACCTCGTTCTTCTCGATGCGGCGATCACGCGCGTTCTTCACCTGGACGCCGGGCGGCTCATCGAGTACCGCGGCACCTACTCGCAGTACCAGCAGGCCCGCGCGCTCGAGGAGAAGCGGACGACTGCGCTCGCGGGACGCCAAGAGGCCGAGATCAAGCGCCTGAGCGTGCTCGCCGAGGTGATGCGGCGGCAGACCGCGAAGCGCGCCCGGACCGCGAAGTCGATCTTCAAGCGTGTCGACCGCCTGAAGGCTCAGCAGGTGAGCGCGCCTCGTCGCGAGCGCAAGGTCAAGGTCCATTTCCCGGATCCACCGCACGGCGGTCGCGTCGCGCTGGCGGCCGACAAGCTTGCGAAGGGATATGGCGGCCCGATGGTCTTCCGCGACGTCAGCTTCGAAGTGGAACGCGGGCAGCGGCTGCTCGTGATGGGACTGAACGGCGCCGGCAAGACGAGCCTTCTGCGCATCCTCGCCTCCGAGACCCAACCGACGGCGGGATCGTTCCGGTTGGGGCACAACGCATCCCTGGGTTACTACGCGCAGGAGCACGAGGGCATCCGTGGGGGAGTTACAGTCCTCGCCCACATGCGTGAGCAATCGGACGCCGAAGAGCGCGTCCTGCGAGCGTTGCTGGGCAGCTTCAGCCTCACCGGTGACATCGCCCGTCAGGACGCGGGCACGCTCTCAGGCGGCGAGAAGACGAAGCTCGCTCTGGCGCAGCTCGTGGCCGGTCGCCACAACCTCCTGCTGCTGGACGAGCCGACCAACAACCTCGACCCGCCCTCGCGCACCGGCGTCGCTCATGCGTTGGCCGAATGGCCTGGGACGATGATCATCGTCAGCCACGATCCCGAGTTCGTCGAAGCGCTGCGACCCCAGCGAGTCCTGTTCATGCCCGAGGGCCGGCTGGACTACTGGGAGGAAGACCTGCTGGACGTGGTGTCGCTGGCCTGACCACAATTAGCGCATGAGCACGACCCGGATTCGCGAGATCGTGATGCCCGACCTCGAAGGCGCCGAAGAGATCACCGTCGGGGCCTGGAGCAAGAAGAAGGGCGATCACGTGGACGAGGGCGAGACCCTGCTCGAGGCGCTCACCGACAAGGTCAACGCCGAGATCCCCTCTCCGGTCAGCGGCGTGGTCGAGGAGCTGCTGCTAAGTGAGGGCGATCCGGTCAAGCCGGGCCAGCCGATCGCGATGGTGATTCCGGACTAAGACTTCGCGGGGGTCAAGAGCTTTTCTTCCTCGTCACCAAGCTTGCGACCGAACCACCAGGCGACCGCGAGAAGGATCACGACGCCGATCGCGATCGGGATCGCGAACGGACCGAGGGTGGCGGCGACGGTCTCGTAGTGCTGGCCGAGCTTGTATCCGGCGTACGCCAGCGCAAAGTTCCACGGGATGGCGCCGGCGAGCGTCGCGAGAGTGAACATCACGTAGCCGATCTTCGATACCCCCGCCGGAAACGAGATGTACGTGCGAACGATCGGGAGCAGGCGGCCGACAAAGACGGCCCACAGGCCGAACCGCTTGAAGAAACGCTCGGCCAGCTTCAGATGGCCGCGGCTCAAACCCATCCAGCGCCCGAACCGGCTGAGCACAACGCGCTCGCCGAAGCGGCGCGTCAGGTAGAACGCGATCAACGACCCGGCCAGGTTGGCAACGCTCGCGACCAGGACGACCAGGACGAAATTCAGCTTGCCCTGAGAGGCCAGGGCGCCCCCGAGGGGAACGACGATCTCGCTGGAAATCGGAAGGCCGGCGCTCTCCCCGGTCATGGTCACGAAGATGGCCAGAAGGCCCCATGTGCCGACCAGGCTGATGAGCCACTGGGTCATGAGTCTCTCTTGGGCGGCTGGACCGCTCGAAACGGCAGTGTTCGGACCTGCTGGTCGTCGATGAGGATCTCGAAGCGATAGAAACCCGCTTTCGGGATCGGCACGCCTGCGAGGTTGATCACAATGTTGGCCGCCAGATCCCATCCTTGCGGGTGCTCGGCGTGCACGGTCCGCGGCGGCAGGTTGAGGACGACCGGCTGCTGCAGCACCGGCTTCCCGTCCTCATCGCTGCAGTGAACCTCCACCTTGTGCGGTCGTTCCGATTCGAGCCTGCTGGAGAGAACGCGCAGCACCATGGCGCCACCGAACGGCGCCGGGAACTGATCGCGCCACAGCGTGTCGATGCCGGCGCCGAGGATATAGACGAGCCCGTTGGGCGGACCCTCCGCAGCGTTGGCGAGCAGCGCCCAGTCGAGCCTCAACTCCGCGACTTGACGACCGCGCGAATCACGAAGGGATGTTAGTGCGGTTTGAGGGAGGAGGCAGCGAATCTGCTTGGCGGCGCAGGAACGGAAGAAGCAGAGTCAAGCTGGCGACCGCGGGAACCAACAAGAAGATCACCTGGATGAGAACCGGTGGGTTCTGATCGTATCGAGTCCGAGCAACTGAGACGGCGTCGTAAATCACCAAACCAATCAACGCCACGTCGAACACGATCGGCAGCACGGCGGGCCACCGCCGCGGTCGACGCCAGAGCCCAGAGGTGACTAGGAGCAACAGCGCCGGGGGTCCGAGAAACGTCATCGATATCAAGAAGTCGAGACCACGGAAATCCAGGCACCATTGGTCGGGAGTGCACGTGAGGGGGTGAAGCAGGTAGTCCAGGTATTTGGGGAACGAGAGCCCAATCAAAGCCGCCAGCGCCGCAGCCTGCACCACCATGGCGATCCGCGCCAATCGGAGCTGCCGGGTCGGCGAAGAGCTCATTGGTTTCATCGCTGAAGTCCAAATTCCGCATGTTTGGCTACAGGCGGACCGTTCACGGGTCTTCGATGCGCACGTTTGGCAACACACGCGCGCATTCGCATGATGAACTCGCAATCTGGTGGGCCTGGATGGACTCGAACCATCGACCAGCCGATTATGAGTCCCGCCCCTGGCCGTCTCAGGGAGTGTCAGGCGTACTCAACAGGCACGATCGACTACGTGAGTAGCCTGGTGGGCGGCGGAGCCGTTCCGTTGTACCAGCCAGGAATTGTGACCGGCCCGGCGACCATCGACTGACGGGTCAGCGACCATACAGTCACGGACGTACGGTAACCACTCGGATCGCTCAAGGTTCGCGACTCAAGAACGAGATCGTCATCGAGCCAGCGAAGAAATACGGTTTGCGCGATTTGGCCTGGCAGAGCAGGTCCCACGCCAAACAGAAATTCCTTTGTGCTGTTGTCGGCAGCCGGGTCGGTGTAGATGTTGTTCTGACAGAAAGCCAGAACTCGGGTGCCCGAAGGATTCAAGTCGGCGTCACAAGACTCTGTGTCGAATGGAAGCGCGTCAGACTGGATTTGCTTCCCGGTCCAGTCGTACCAGTCAAGAGAATGCGCGGTGAATGACGCGGTACAGAACGCACCTCCTGCCGTAATACTCCCGCCGTAGCACTTCGGGAATGTAACTAGACGGTTGCCCGTCCCTGGATCCACGACTCTGGGATAGCTGAGCGCAATGAATTGGTCGCCGCCGAGCAAAACACAAAGAGGGTGGTCGTAGAGGACCGGCCGCGCCGCGTGCCATCCCCATGGCCATCCAGCTGAACCTTCGCCATTCAATTTGGTCAAGTCGGTTGATAGATCAGCGTCGTATAGAACGACCCGGTTGGCGTGCGTGCCGACATCCTCAACCCACGTGACACGGTGAAGCGGCCATTTGGAAAAATCGACCGTTGTTATCACCATGCGGAGATCGTCCGGAGACGCAGCGAACTCGAGCCCCTTTTGTACACCGGCATCCAACGCTTCGCTACCTTGGGAGCCGTCGCGACCCAGCCAGTGGATAAGGCGCCCATCCCACCAGTAGATCCTGTTCCCCGACACTGAATAGGCCGGCCCTGGTGTCAATCCGGACTCTGGCGATGGCTGCGATTGGTTGCCGTCTTGGCATATGAACCGCGCGAAGTACTGCGAGACCGTGGTTGTGGTTACCGTCGAGACTTGGCCTCCGCTGTCGATCAAGGTCACCCTGACGCATGTACTGCCTGGGCTAGTCCAGTAGTAAGCAGCCACTGGACCGCTGAGCGCTCGGGTGTCGGCCGAAGGCACGCAGGCTAGGGCGGACGGGCTTGAAAGCCTTGCGCTCGATGCTGGTGACGACGACGGCGACGCTAGCCCAGTACTCGAGGCAGGCGCGCTCGCTTGGGGTGCCCGACCTGGCAGCGAGCCACAGGCGGTGGCCAACACAACGCCTACCAGGATGGCCGCGACGAACCCGTCTGACCTCATTGACTGATCGAGCATGGGGCGCGGCACTGCTAGCTGAACGGTTCATACGGCAGATTGGCTATGCGCCCGCCCTCTTCCCGGCCGACGTCTCCCAAACTGTTGTCAGAATTGTTGTCAAGCCGCCTGCCGACGGCGGCCACCGCCACCAAGGAGGCTCGAAATGAACTCGAAATTTGGTGGGCCTGTCGACCTTCGGGTGACGTGTCGCGGAGCTACTTCGGTTGATGTGTCGCACTTCCACTGAATCTATCTCCTCCGGGGCGCCGTGCCGTCGGCATGCAGCTTGCGGACGTTCCCCTTGCTGGTCCGAACCACGGTCTTGAG
>CATPBF010000020.1 GCA_955652585.1 Candidatus Dormiibacterota bacterium
ACGTCGCATGTCGAGGGCGATGCTCGCGGCCCGGCATTCGGACGGATTCGGCCGCTGCTCGGGCTCGCCGCCCTTTTCGCCCTGGATTCTCTCGGCGGAGGATTCGTAGCCAACGCGGTGGTCGCTTACTGGCTCCACGTTCGCTTCGGCGTGGGCGCATCCGTGCTGGGTCCGGTCTTCGCCGCCGTTGCAATCCTCCAGGCCCTGTCGTACGAAGTCTCAGGCCGGCTCGCGAATCGAATCGGCCTGATCAACACGATGGTCTTCACGCACCTGCCCAGCAACGTGCTCCTCCTGTTGGTTCCCTTCAGCCCGACCCTGCACTGGGCGATCGCGCTCCTGCTGGCTCGATTCACCCTGTCGCAGATGGACGTGCCGGCACGACAGGCTTACGTCGTCTCCATCGTCCCGCCATCTGAGCGTGCGGGCGCGGTCGCGATGACGGGAGCGGTGCGCGGCGTCGCGCAATCGTTTGGGCCGGCGCTCGCGGGTGTCGCGATCGGCGTCGCCGCGTTCGGGGTGCCGTTCTTCGCCGCCGGCGGCCTGAAGATCATTTACGACCTGGCCCTGTTCTCGGGCTTCCGCAACCGGCGCGCTAGCCACGAGCGCGGGTAACGTTCGCCTGTGGCCGAAGAGCTCAGCTCGCTCGATGACGCCGAGCTCGAGCGACGTGTGGCCGAGGTGCGCGAGCGCATGCGGCCGGTAGAGCAGCAGCTCGTGGCGCTGAGGGGTGAGCGCGACCTGCTCCTGACCGAGCGCCGGCGACGCGAGCGCAACGCGCACCGCGAGTCGAGGGCGGACTTGAAAGCGGCCATGCGGGAAGGCAAGTTCCCGACCGTCGCCGAGCTGGTCGCGGGCAGCCAGGCCGGTTCGCTCGACGACTATGCCTTCAATCTGAAGACAGGCGGCGAAGTGCGGCTGGGCTATCCGGGTGCGCGTTCGCAGAGCCTCACTTTCACCGATGGGGTCCAGGTGGCTCAGGCGGGCGACCTGGTCGCCGCGGCCCGCCTGTATTCGGCCGGCTGGGAGCTGGGCGGCCCGGGACGCCCTGGCGTCCGAGTTCACTTCCCAGGCACTCGCCAGGAGCGGCTGGTGAGCGCTGACGAGCTCTTCGCCCGGCCGAAGGCCGAAGCCGCTCCGTAACCCCCGCCCGGCGAGACGCGTTGGGTGGGGTGGGAAACCGTAGAATCTACGCGCTCCCCCCGCCATGGCTAGAAACGTTCCTGAGAAGATCAAAACCAAGGGGGGCCATCGCCCTCGGGCGCGGGTCCACGCCGGTTGGTCGCCGATCGGGCAGCGGCTGCGCCGCGTCGCCCTGATGCGCGGCCTGGGCGTCTTCGTGGCCGTGGTGCTGGTCGTCGGCTTCGCGGTGGACGCGTACGCACAGTCCTTCTTCGACAGCCTGCCTTCGATCCAGGGGCTCGACAGCAATACGTTCCAAGGCGACACCCAGATCACCGACCGCAAGGGCTTCATCCTTGCGGACGTGGGCGTCCAGGGCGATCACCGTCTCTCAGTGAGGCTCAAGAACGTCAATCCGGTGATGATCCAGGCCACCGTCGCAATCGAGGACAAGGGTTTCTACACCAACCCCGGCTTCGACATCCAGGGCATCATCCGCGCCATCCTCGACGACATCCGCGCCGGCCATATCGTCGCCGGCGGAAGCACGATCACCCAGCAGCTCGCCAAGCAACAGTTCCTGACTCCGGACCAGACGTACGCGAGAAAGGTCAAAGAGGTGGCCCTGGCGTATGAGCTGAGCCAGGCTTACTCGAAGGACCAGATCATGGAGCTCTACCTGAACAAGAGCTTCTACGGATCGCAGTCATACGGCGTCGAAGCGGCCGCGCAAGACTATTTCAACGTCCCCGCGTCCAAGCTCGACCTTGCGCAGGCGGCGGTGCTGGCCGGTCTGCCGCAAGCGCCTACCGAGTGGAACCCGGTGTTGCACCCTGACGCCGCCAGGCTGCGCCAGACCGAGGTCCTGCAGGCGATGCTCCGCCAGAACTACATCACCCAGGACCAGATGGACGCGGCGCTGGCCGAAAAGCTCACATATCAGGCGCCGATCAACAGCTTCTACGCGCCTCACTTCGTGGACTACGTGCTCGAAGAGCTGCGCCAGCTCGGTTTCAAGCCGGGCGTCCAGCAGCTGAACGTCAAGACCACGCTGGACTGGTACATGCAGCGCATCGGACAGGATGACGTGGCCGCCAACCTCGCTCGCTGCCTGGCCCCACCATCTTGCGACCCGACCGGACAGGTCTCGTCCGGACTCGTCGCAGAGGACCCGGCCACTGGGGAGATCCTCGTCATGGTCGGCTCGCCCGACTACAACGCCCACGGTGGCCAGTACAACTGGACGACCATTCCTCGCAACGTCGGCTCCTCCGTCAAGCCTTATACGTACGCGGCGGTGATCAACGCCCGCGCCGCCACCGTGGACACGCCGGTGTACGACGGCCCGAGCCCGCTCGTCTATAAGGATGCGTACAGCACGACTCAGTTCTACAACTACGACCTGCATTCCCATGGAGTGATGCCTCTCAAGTGGGCGATGGCCAACTCGCTCAACATCTGCGCGGTCAAGGTCGAGCTCTCCATCGGTGTGCCGGCCGTGTTGGCGTTCATGCGCAACGTCGGCGTTCAGCCTCGATACATCAATGCCGACGGCAGCTACGACACACAGGCGCCGGCCGACGAGTACGGCCCGAGCGTGACCCTTGGCGGCTACCCGATCACCCTGCTCGAGCACGCCGGCGGCATGGCGACCCTTGCCGACATGGGCGTCTACCACACACCGGAAGCGATCCTGCAGGTGACCGACTCGAAGGGCCAGATCCTGTACCAGACCCACGCCGACCAGCGCGCGCGGCCGGCGATCGACCCTGGCGTCGCCTACATCATGGCCCAGATCATGTCGGACGACAACAACCGCTCGATGATCTTTGGCTACAACAGCCCGCTGCACTTCAGGGATCGCACCATTGCGGCCAAGACCGGCACGTCGGACAACTTCAAAGACGCCACGACGGTCATGTTCAATCCCAACCTGGCGGCCGCGATCTGGATCGGCGACATCCTCGACTACAGCCACACGATGGTCCGCAACTCCGACGGCGTGTTCGTGGCGACGCCTGGCCTCCACGCGTTCATGGAGGAGGCCCTGGGGTACATGGGCGTTCCGGGCGATAGTTGGTACTCGAAGCCGGCGGACGTTGTGGGCGGCGCCAACAACAGCTGGTTCCTCACCGACACGACGAGCGTCTCACGGCTCCCGGGCGACAACCCGCCCAGCCCGACCCCGGCGCCGATCAACATCACCGTTCCGCCGGACCCCGGCACCGGCCCGGTGCTGGCGAGCCCGACCCCGCCGCCACCCTCGCCTTCGCCGTCGCCTACGCACTCGCCGTAGTCCCCTAACCGCGGACCGTAGAATCGGCGCGGTGCCTTCGAATCTCTCGGTGAAGACCGAGCAGCTGCCCAAGAGCCAGGTGGGGATGACCATCGAGGTCCCGGCCGACTTGGTCGATGCGACATACGAGAAAGTCCTGAACCGGCTCGCTTCCCGCTCCAAGCTCGAAGGTTTTCGGCCGGGGCGCGCGCCCCGCGCGCTGGTCGAGGCGCGCCTCGGCCCCGCGGTCATTCGCGAAGAGGTGGTCGAGGCGATCGTCCCGGAGGTCATGCGCCAGGCACTCCTGGACAAATCCATCGCTCCCATCGACGACCCTAACGTCGAGGTGGTCGAGCTCGAGCGCGGGCGCCCGGCCCAGCTGAAGGCCACCGTGACCGTAATGCCGGAGGTCACCCTTGGCGACGCGGCAACCTTGAATGTGGACACGCCTTCCGTGGAGGTCACAGACGAGATGCTCCGGCGGCGCCTCGAAGACGTCCGTGAACCGATGGCGGAGATCACACCGGTCGAGCGGGAAGCCAGGGTGGGCGACGTGGCGGTGATCGACGTCGAAACCGAGGTCGACGGGTCCAACGTTCCCTCCGAGTCGCGGTCGGCCATGGAGGTCGACCTGAAAGAGGGCTCTCTGCTACCGGAGCTGCTCGCCGTGATTCCTGGCGCCAATGTCGGCGAGACCCGCGCGGCCACCGTGACGTTTCCAGATGACTACGCCGAGCCGAGGCTCGCCGGCAAAGAGGCGACCATCAAGGTCACGCTCCAGGGAGTCAAGGAGAAAGTACTCCCCGACCTCGACGACGAGCTGGCCAAACAACTGAGCGGCGGCAAGCAAGAAACTGTCGAGGCATATCGGAGCTCCGTGCGAGAGGAGCTCGAAGAGTCCGCCAAGGCGCTGTCGCAGATGGCTCGCGAACAGGCGGTCGTGAAGGCGCTCGTGGAGGCTTCGAAAGTGGACGTCCCCGACACGCTGGTGGAGCGGGAGCTCGCCAGTCACCTCGATTCGCTCGAACGCAGCCTGAGCCGTCAGGGCCTTCGTCTCGATCGCTACCTCGAGTATCTCGGCAAGACTCCAGACATGTGGATCGCCGAAGAGAGGCCGGAGGCGGAGGCGCGGCTCAAGGTCGACCTGGTGCTCGACGAGTTCGCCAAGCGCAACCAGATCGAGCCGTCAGATGAAGAGGTGGATCGGTTCATCGAGGAGCAGGCGAGCAAGGACGACGAGCTCAAGGGGCGGGTCGACGAATTGAAGCGGGGGCCAAACTCGCGCCGCTACTTCGCCTCCAGGCTGCGCCGGCTGCGTGTCCTGGAGCGGCTTGGCCAGATCGCCGGCACCGGCACGCCGGCTCAGGGTTGACGGAATGGCACCGACTGCTGTCTAGAATGGGATGACATGAACCAAATAGAGCGCCCGACCGGCTACCTGGTGCCCATGGTGGTCGAGAACACAGGGCGCGGCGAGCGCGCCTTCGACATCTACTCGCGGCTGCTGAAGGACCGCATCGTCTTCATCGGAACGCCCATCGACGACCAGGTCGCAAACCTCGTCGTGGCCCAGCTGCTCTTCCTGCAGTCCGAGGATCCTGAGAAAGAGATCGCGCTGTACATCAACAGCCCCGGCGGCCAGGTCACGGCCGGGCTTGCGATCTACGACACCATGCAGTACATCCGCCCGCCGGTCTCGACAATCTGCATCGGCATGGCCTACTCGATGGCCGCGGTGTTGCTCGCGGGCGGCGCGCACGGATTGCGCTACGCGCTCCCTCACGCCAACATCCTCATCCACCAGCCATGGGGCGGCATGCAGGGGCAGGCCACCGACATTCAGATCCACGCCAAGGAGATCCTGCGCACGCGCGAGCAGCTCAACCAGATCCTCGCGAAGCACACGGGACAGAAGATCGAGAAGGTCACCCAAGACACCGAGCGCGATTACTTCTTGACGTCGGACGCGGCCAAGGAGTATGGCTTGATCGACGGCATCATCCTCACGCCGACCAAGCCCGGCGAAAAGGAAAAGGAAAAGGAAAAAGAAAAAGAGAAGGAGAAGGTAGCCGCCACCCCATGATCTTCCGGCGCAAGGGCAAGAGCGGAGAGGGCAAAAGGCACAAGCCGAAGTGCTCTTTCTGCGGCAAGGCGCAGGGTCAGGGTGGGGTGCGACTCGTTGCAGGTTCAGGCGTCTTCATCTGCAGCGAATGCATCAGCGTTGCCAATGAGATTCTGTGGGGCCATAATCCCCCGGCGCCCGCTTCCTCGTAATGGATACTGATAGGGACCTATGAACGAAAGAGAAGATCGCCGCCGCTACACGCGCTGCAGCTTCTGCGGCAAGGGCCAGGACCAGGTACGCAAGCTGGTTGCGGGCCCCGGCGTCTTCATCTGCGACCAGTGCATCGATCTCTGTCAGGAGGTCCTCGAGGACGACAACCGGTCCGCCGGCACCAAGAAGCAGAAAACCGGCTTCATCCCCAACCCGAAGACGATCTGCGCCGCGCTCGACCAATACGTGATCGGCCAGGACCGCGCCAAGAAGGTGCTTTCGGTCCAGGTTTACAACCACTACAAGCGCATCTCCGCCTCCAAGTCGGTCGGCGACGTCGAGCTGACGAAGTCGAACGTGCTGCTGGTCGGGCCCACCGGGTGCGGCAAGACCTACCTCGCCCAGACGCTGGCGAAGATCCTCGACGTTCCGTTCGCGATCGCGGACGCGACCAGCCTCACCGAGGCGGGCTACGTGGGCGAGGACGTCGAGAACATCCTGCTGCGTCTCATCCAGGCTGCCGACTTCGACATCAGCCGCGCCGAGCGCGGGATCATCTACATCGACGAGATCGACAAGATCGCACGCAAGACCGATAACCCCTCGATCACCCGAGACGTGTCGGGCGAGGGGGTCCAGCAGGCGCTCCTCAAGATCCTCGAGGGGACCGTGGCCAACGT
>CATPBF010000021.1 GCA_955652585.1 Candidatus Dormiibacterota bacterium
CCGGTCGTTGCCCCGGAAGGAGAACGAGAGGTTGGAGACGCCGCCCGAGATGCGCACGCCCGGGCATTTCTTCTTGATCTCAGTCGTGGCCTTGATAAACGCCTTGGCGTAGCCCGCGTGCTCCTCGATCCCCGTCGCGATGGCGAGGATGTTGGGGTCGAAGATGATGTCCTCCGGGTGGTACCCGGCCTTCTCGGTGAGCAACTTGTACGCCCGCTGGCAGATGCTGACCTTGCGCTCGAGCGTGTCCGCTTGGCCCTTCTCGTCGAAGGCCATCACGACCACGGCGGCGCCGTATTCGTGAACCAGCCTGGCTTTTTCGAGGAACGACTCCTCGCCTTCCTTGAGGCTGATCGAGTTGCACACGCCCTTGCCCTGGAGGCACTTCAGGCCCGCCTCGAGGACGGTCCATTTCGAGCTGTCGACCATGATCGGGATACGCGCGATCTCGGGCTCGGTCGCGATGAGGTTGAGGAATCGGGTCATCGCGGCCTCGGAGTCGAGGAGGTCGGCGTCCATGTTCACGTCGAGAAGGTTCGCTCCGCCGCGCACCTGGTCGAGCGCCACCTGCACCGCACCCGTGAAGTCCCCCGACTCGATCAATCGGCGGAACCTGATCGAACCGGTGACGTTGGTCCGCTCGCCGATGACGACAAACCTGGTGTCGGGCCCGATCTCGAAGGGCTCGAGGCCGCTGAACTTCGCCTTCCCGACGCGCTTGGGGACATGGCGCGGCGGGATGCCGGCCACCGCCTTGCGGATCTGGCGGATGTGATCGGGCGTGGTGCCGCAGCAGCCGCCGGCGGCATTGAGGAAACCGCTCGTGGCAAATTCGCGCAGCAGCCGGCTCGTGATCGGCGGGTCCTCGTCGAAACCGCCGAAAGAGTTGGGCAGGCCGGCGTTCGGGTAGCACGTGACGTAGACCGGCGCGATGCGAGACAGCACCTCGATATATGGGCGCATCTCCGTGGCGCCGAGGGAGCAGTTGATGCCCGCGGCGAAGGGGTCGGCGTGCTCGATCGAGTTCCACCAGGCTTCAACGGTCTGGCCGGAGAGGTTGCGCCCGCTCCGGTCGACGATGGTGACCGATATGAAAAGGGGCAGCTGCGGCGCCACCTCTTTCACGGCCGCGATCGCGGCTTTGCCGTTGAGAGTGTCGAAGATCGTCTCGATCAGGAGGAAGTCGACGCCGCCGTCGCGCAGACCGCGCGCGGCCACGGCGTAGCCGTCGCGAAGTTGGTCGAACGTCGCATCGCGATAGGACGGGTCATCGACCTTCGGCGAAAGCGAGAGGGTGACGTTGGTCGGGCCCAGCGAGCCGGCCACAAACCTGTTCTCGTAGGCGTCGACGGCCGACCGCGCCAGCCGGGCTCCTGTGAGGTTGATCTCGTACGTGAGATCCTCGAGCCCATAGTCGGCCTGCGAGACCGGGGTGGCGGTAAATGTGTTCGTCGTGATGAGGTCCGCTCCGGCCTCCAGGTATTCGCGGTGGATGCGGCTGACCACGTCCGGGCGTGACAGGTTGAGGATGTCAACGTTGTTCTTGAGCAGCTTGGGGTGGTCGCGGAACCGCTCGCCCCGCCAGTCTTGTTCGGTCAGGCCCTGCTTCTGGAGCAGCACGCCAGTCGACCCGTCAAAGATCACGATCCGCTGCTTGAACAGCCGATCGAGACGCTCACGGACGGATGATGGGGCCGAGGTGGCGGTGGCCATGTGGACCCTTAAGAGTACGAGGAGAGGATCGCGGTCCGATCCAACCCCGGCCGGCTGCGCCTAAGGCGGCACCACCCACACCGCCGGGTCGCCGTTGGGATCCCGCGCATACACCGTGGCCGATGCTCGAGCGTCCGGCGGCAGGTCGTTGAGGTTCAGGGCCGCCAGGCCGAAGCCGGGCGGGGCATTGGAGCCTGGCGCGAGGATCGGAACGGCGGGCCCGTCGAGAAAGCGCACGGACTGCGCGTCGTACGCATTGACTATGACGGCGGTGTTCGGCTGGGCACCAGCCGCGGCCAGCGCCACCGTGTGGAAGTCGAAGGCCGCGTATCGCTCGGACAGCGGCCGGAAGGCGAACGCAAGGCCGCCATAAACCCCGGTGAGCAGAAGCGCGGCGGCGCAGCCGGCGGCGACGACCGCTGCGTAGCCGCGGCCCGCCCGGCGCGCCAGCCGCACCGCTTCGACCACGCCGACTCCGACCAGCACGGCGACGAACGGGGCCAGGGCGAGGCTCCTCTGCAGGTGTGGCGCGCCGCCCTCGACCGCGTACAGGGGTGGCAGCAGATATACGCCCAACCCGATCAGCACGAGCCCGGATGTGCGGTCCCGGCGCTCACGGACCAGCCGCCACAGGCCGAGAGCCGCCAGCAGCGGCAGAGGCCACAGCAGCAGAGGCAGGCCGGAGATGTCATGCCGCGGGTTCGGATCGCCGGCCACGAAGAACATGCCCAGGGTCTGGAGGCTGTGTGTCAGCACGGTGGTGTGAGGCATCCCGGGACTAAGCGCCGAGACGCCGGCGATGCGCCCGAAATAATTGAGCGGGTCGGTGACAATGGTCCACAGGTAGGGCGCCGCGGCCACCGCGTAACCGAAAACGAACCAGAGCCGGCGGGCCCACAGCTGGTCGAAAAGCGGACGGTCCACCCGACGCAGCCACAGCAGCCAGGCGCCGACCAGCAGGGGCGTCAGCTTCAGAGGCTGGTACGTCCACAATCCGGCTCCCGCCACGAAGCCGGCGATAAACGCAAAGCGCCGGCCTGGGCGGTCCGACCACGCCAACAGGGCGGCCGCCGCGAGGCCGGCGAATGGCACGGTCAGGCCGTTGCGAAGTCCCAGGACCGAAGTTGCGATGAGCCACGGCGACCCTGCCATCCATGCGATTCCGGCCAGCGCCGCAACCACGCCGTACCGCCGCAGAAGCGGCCACGCGGCCGCAATCCCCGCGAGCCCGACGAGGGTCGAGGTGACGCGGATGCCCGCGACCGTCGGCCCCGTGAAGAAGTGAAAAGTGGCCGCGACCAGATATGCAAAGAGGGCTTCGCGACCGCCGTTCTCGTCGATGAATACGGGCCGGTAGGCCGGATCAGCCAGGATGCGAAGCGCAGCGATGCCCTCGGAGGCCTCATCGGGATAGAGGCCGCCTGGCTGCCCGTGGAGCAGCGGCACCAGTCTCGCCGCGGCGGCGCAGACCAGGACGGCGAGCACGGCAGCGGCCACCAGCAACCGCCTGGGAAGGCGAGACCGCGCCATCAAAGCCATTTCAGAATCCCTGGAGAATAGGGCCGACGTGGATCACCCTGTCGTGCGGAGCGCCTACGCGCGTGGCGTGATGCTGCTGACCGCTGCCGGCCTGGCGGTGCGCATCCTATGGCTGAACCACGAACCGATCTGGCGTGATGAAGCCTTCACAGCAGTGGTCGAGCAGCGGGGCATCGCGGGAATGCTCGACGCGATTCACAACGACTCCGCGCCGCCGCTCAGCTACCTCCTGACGCACGTCTCACTTTCTTTCCTGGGGCAGACTCCGACCGCGCTCCGCCTGTCGTCCGCGATCGCGGGCACGCTGATCGTCCCGGTTGGAGCCGCTTTAGGACGTCGCTGCGCCGGCGACCGCGGCGGGTTGTGGGCCGGGGCGATATTCGCCTTCGTGCCGGCGCTCGTGATGAGCGGTCGCGACGCGCGAATGTACGCGATGGCGACGACCCTGGTGGCGGTGTCGACGCTTGCGTTGTGGCGGGCCGCCGAACGCGGCACGGCAATGCGCTGGGCTGTCTATGGGGTGGCCATGCTGCTCGGTCTCTACACCCAGTACTTCGTGATTCTTGCGATACCTGCGCAGCTCATCGCCCTTCGATTGGCGCTGCGCGCGCCATGGCGGACGGTGGCCACGGCAGCCGGCGTGTCGGGGCTGGCATTGGCAGCGCTGGTACCCTGGCTCGTATACGCCGCGCGGCAGTTCAGGCATGCGGAGACTCCGTTCTGGGTACCGCCTTTGACACTGATAAACGTGAGTGGCACGCTCGCCCAGTTCCTGTCAGGGCCCGCGATCGAACCGGGCACCCAGGGCAAGGTCGCGATTCAGGCCGTCCAGCTGCTGGCGGTGGCGGGCGGAGTGGTGTGCGCGTTCCTTCTGTTCCGGGCTCGCAAACGCCTTGGCAGCCCGTCCGGATTCATCGCCCTGTGCGGCGGTGTGCCGGTGGGCTTACTAGCCGCCGCCAGCATCTGGCACCCGATCCTCGAGGCTCGGTACGCCGGCGTTTTGTGGGGGCCGCTCTTCGCGCTCCTGGCGGTTGGGATCGCGAGCCTGCATCGTTTGTTCGTGAGAGTTCTCGTGGTGATGGCGCTCGTAGCGCCGACCGCCGCATTCTCGGTCGCGGTCACGCACCCCGACACGCCGGCCCTGACGGCGTATCTCGAGCCGCGACTTCATGAGAACGATTTCATCTGGGCCTCCGCCGGCGACTATCTCCTCCTGCTTTATTACGGTGACGCGGATGAGCGCGCTCATACCCAGGTGGTGGCGCACCACATCGCCTGGTTCTGGGGCACGGCCGCGTTTCCACCCAATGCGCTGACCCCTGACTTTCCGGCAAGCACGCTCCAGCAGGGAGGCACCATCTACTGGGTGGACGACGCCGGCCATAAGCTGCCGGTCCCGCCGTCCGGATATTCCTTGCGCCACCTCGACTGCTTCAACACGATCTGCGTCGCCACCTTCTCGCCCAGTCCGCCATGATTGAAAAAATGACGAATCCTCGATTGTCCGTCGTAGTGCTGGTCTACAACGAATCCGAGAGCATCGCGCCGCTGCACGAGGAGCTGAGTGAAGTTCTGGAAGGACTCGATGTCACGTTCGAGATCGTCTACATCGACGACGGCAGCCGTGACGGCGGCACTGAGAAGATGGCCCAGCTCGCGCTCCACGACCCCCACGTACGAGTGGTCAGCTTTCGCCGCAATTTCGGTCAGACCGCGGCGGTGCAGGCAGGGATCGACAACAGCCGCGGGGAAATCGTGGTCTTCATGGACGGCGACATGCAGAACGACCCCCATGACATCCCCCGGCTGTTGGATCAGATAGAAGCGGGGTATGACGTGGTCAGCGGCTGGCGCAAGGAACGCAAGGACGACGCTTCGCGCGTGGTGCCCTCGCAGATCGCCAACTGGATCATCGCCCGCGTCACGCGCGTTCCGCTGAACGATTTCGGCTGCACGCTCAAGGCTTACCGCCGTGAGGTGATCCAGGACGTGAAGCTCTACGGCGAGATGCACAGATTCATCCCGGTCTACGCGTCGTGGGTCGGCGCTCGCATCACCGAGCTGCCGGTCAACCATAGACAGAGGGTGTTCGGGCGCTCGAAGTATTCGCTCTCGCGCACCTCGCGGGTGCTGCTCGACCTGATCACCGTCAAGCTCCTGGGCAGCTACTCGACCAAACCGATCTATTTCTTTGGGTTCGCCGCCTTCGGCCTTTGGGCGCTGGCACTGGTCTTTGCAGCCATAGTCATCATCCAGAAGCTCCTGCCCCCGTATCCGTACGCGCACAACAACCCGCTCCTCTTGCTGGCAGTCTTCCTGGCGATCGTCGGCGTGCAGTTCATCCTCATGGGATTGCTGGCCGAGCTCTCCATCCGGACCTATCACGAGTCGCAGGGCAAGAAAGTATATGTCGTGCGCGAGGTGATCGAGGCCGGCGAGGGCAACTCACGCCCCGCTCCCCAACCCTCTCCCCGAAGGGGAG
>CATPBF010000022.1 GCA_955652585.1 Candidatus Dormiibacterota bacterium
AAGAAGAGCGCCCAGATGCTGCCTCGGCTCGTATCCATGCCGGCTTCCGGAAACCCGCTGGCACCACCGCCCAAAAAGTGAAAAGGTGCCGCCGGTTTACAGCCCGCGGTGCCGATGCTGCCCAGATAGGCACTACCACTTGGGCTGGGCGAAGCGACGCTCTTGACACCAGTCGAAGTCGACGTGCAGGCGAGTGTGATGACGACAGGGATCACCAATGCCGACGCACGACCGATCATGGCTCTCATACACCGTACGCGCGATACGCGTTCCCGGATATCCGGAGACGGGTCAGGGCCCAGTCAGGCCTTTGAACCACCGCGCCGGCGGCGAAGGCCGATGAATGCCGCAGCGGCAATGACCACCAATGCAACTCCGACCGGCAGCCCGTACTGGATCAACCAGTTCTGGACTTGTTCAACTGCAGTCACGGGGGCCGGCGGCCTGGCGTCAGCGGGCGCGAACGCGGCGATTTCGGCGGTGTAAGGCTGAGTGGCGCTGCAGCTGTTGTGTTGATACGGCGCGGTATCGCTGAAGAGAACAAAGATGTCTCGCTCACCAGCGCGATACATGCGATCGATCGATGAATGGACGTTAAATCCGGACACGGGTGAGCCGTGGACGTCCACATATGCAGACAGGTTGGGGCCCTGACGGGAATACCGCACCGCTTGCGCCAAACGCGTGCATCGCACAACGGTGAAGGGCACGTTTGGACCAAAACGGGCCGAATTCACGATCGAGATGGGGCTACCGGCGGTAGACGGCTCGGCCTTCGACCTCGTCCTTGTTGAGCCGCTTGTTCAGGTGCAGGCCCTCGAGCAGGAACTCGATCACCGACGCGCGCACCTCCGGACGGTCCGGCAGCGAGAGCTTCTTGAGCGCGGTCGCAACCTCCGGCAGCTCGCCGATCGCGCGCGTGTATGTGCGCGCGTTGATCCCCTCGCCGACCTCGAGCATCTGTCCGTCCTCGAAGCGCGCGACGATGCCGTCGAATTGCGCCGCCGAGAAGTGCCGGCTGAACACCGCGCTGATGGCGCCGCGTTCCAACCGCGAAAGCACCTGCTCCTCCTTGCCCTCGTCGAGCGCCTCGATCTCCACACGACCCGCGGTGGACGAGGTGAGGAAGGCGAGGTCCGTGATGCGCGGCACGGCCAGGGCCTCTCCCACCCGAGCAGCCCGGCGAACTGCGTTGCTCGCGAGGTTCTCGAAGTTGGCGATCGACATGCGCACCGACACGCCCGACGACTGCGAGATGTGCGGGCTGCGGCGGGCAAGATGTGTCAGCTCGGCGACGATCTCTTTCATGAAAGTCGGGAAGATGAGCTCGAAGTCTTCGGGCACGGGATGCCGCTCGGCCTCCATGATCTGCATCTCTTCGCCGATGGTCAGCGGATAGTGAGTGCGGACCTGCGACCCGAACCGGTCCTTCAGCGGAGTGATGATTCGACCGCGTGACGTGTAGTCCTCGGGGTTGGCGCTGGCGATTACGAACAGATCCAGCGGAAGGCGCACACGGTATCCGCGGATCTGCACGTCCTTCTCTTCCATGATGTTGAGGAGCCCGACCTGTATGCGCTCCGCGAGGTCGGGGAGCTCGTTGATGCCGAAGATCCCGCGGTTGGTGCGTGGCAGCAAACCGTAGTGGATCGTCATCTCGTCGGCGAGGTACCGGCCCTCGGCGACCTTGATGGGGTCGACCTCTCCAATGAGGTCTGCGATGGAGATGTCCGGGGTCGCGAGCTTCTCGCCGTAGCGCTGGTCGCGATCGATCCAGGCGATCTCGACTGTGTCGCCATCTTTGGCGATCAGATCAAGACATCGACGGCAGATGGGCCCGAACGGGTGGTCGTTGATCTCGCACCCCGCGATCGCGGGGACCTGCGGGTCGAGGAAGTTGATGAGAGACCGCATGATGCGGCTCTTCGCCTGGCCTCGCTCACCAAGCAAGATAACGTCATGACCGGAGATGACCGCGTTCGCCAGCTGAGGCAGCACGGTCTCGTCATAGCCGACGATGCCGGGGAGAAGCGGCTCCCCAGTGCGCAGCCGGGCCAGCAGGTTGCGGCGCATCTCCTGCTTGACGTTCTCGCGTACATGGCCGGACGAGCGGAGCTCGCCGATGGTCCGAGCGGCGGCGGTCATCATCAGCACTATAGACAAGCTGCCCGCCAGAAACATGTGGCCGCACAGTTAGACTTTCCGGCGCCTTGACCCAATCAATCCGGGATCGCTACGAGGACGCTCACGACGAAGGGCGCCCGCTCCTGGGCGGACACCGCGGCAACCCCGCGCACCATCCTGAAAACACGATGCGGTCGTTCCGTTCCGCGATCAACGCGGGCTGCGACCTGATCGAATGCGATGTCCACCTCTCGTTGGACGGTCGGTTGATGGTCATCCACGACCACACACTCGAGCGGACCACCAACGGCACCGGCCTGGTGCGCGACCAGAGCGCCGCGGCGCTGCGCCGGCTCGACGCCGGCGAGGGCGAGCACATTCCCCTGCTGCAAGAGGTGATCGAGCTCGCGATTGGCAAGGTGGGCCTGGTGATCGAGATCAAGCAAGTGCCCATCCAGTACCCGGGGCTCGAAGAGAAGCTGGTCGCGATGCTGCGCCAGCTCGGCGCGGTTTCGGAATGCGCGGTCGTTTCATTCCATCACCCGTCGATCCGCCAGCTGAGGGAGATGGAGCCCAAGCTGCAGCTGGGCATCCTCGAGGGCGCTCGGCCGATCGATCCCGCGCGGATGATGCGCGAGGCCGGCGCCGACGTGTACTCGCCACATTGGGGCGCGATCGACCCCCAGCTCGTGAAGGAGATCCACTCCGCCGGCGGCGCTGTCGGCGTGTGGACGGTCGACGACGACACAGCCGTCGCCTGGTGCAAGCTCTGCCACCCGGATTCGATCTTCTCGAACCGGCCGGTGGAGATCGGGGCCGCCCTCCGGCTCTAGACCGTTACACCCGCTCCGCGCCTGGCGTTGGCTCAATGAGGGATACGAGTGCCTACGATTCGGCCGTGGTCGCCGACCGGCCGCCGTTCGAGGACCTTTACCGGGAGTTCATGCGCCGGATCTACGCCTATGTCCGCGCCCAGGTCACGACCTCTGCCGATGCCGAAGACATCACCGCGCAGGTGTTCATGAACGCCTACCACGCGTACGGTCGGTTTGAGCCTCGGAACACGACTCCGGCGGCGTGGTTGTTTCGCATCGCGCGCAACGCGACCCTCGACCATTTCCGCGCCCACGGGCGGCGCGAGCGACTGCGACGCACCATCGAGCATCAACCGGTCGCCGAGGTCGACCCCGCAGGAGTGGCCGAGGAGCGCATCCAGTACCGCGCCCTGCTCGCGTATGTCGCCAAGCTGCCCGAGCGGCAGCGCGACGCCATCTCCCTACGTCACTCCGGTTTGAGCTTCGAAGAGGTCGGTGGCCTCATGAGCTGCAGCGAAGACGCGGCCAAGATGCTGTACCACCGAGCGTTGAAGGCGCTGCGCGAGTCGGTCCAGGAAGGGATGGCATGAGCGACCAGGAAGACCAGGAGCTCCAGGCCCTCCAGCGGCAGCTCGATGATGCATTCCAGACCACGCGGCCCCGCGCCGGCTTCGAGGACGACCTCTGGTCGAGGATGCAAGCGCGCCGGCCGGTGGGGGAGCGCGCCCGGGACTTCTTGACACGTTTGCTCGCGGCGGTGCGTCGCGTGCCCGCAGCGCCGGCGGCCGCGGTGGGGGTCGTGCTCGTGCTCGCGATCGGGATCGGACTCCTCTCCCTCGGAGGGTTCCACGGCGGCGGCGCCAGCGGCGGCTCGAGCGCAACCAGCCGGGACGCCGGGACGGCGCCGCTTGCCGGGGCCGCCGCCCCGGGCGCGTTTGGCCGGCTCCCGGCGCCGGCCTTGCAGCC
>CATPBF010000023.1 GCA_955652585.1 Candidatus Dormiibacterota bacterium
GGAGAGGGCTAGGGAGAGGGGCGTGAAGCACAAGTCCCCTCTCCCCGCAGGGGAGAGGGCTAGGGAGAGGGGCGTGAAGCACAAGTCCCCTCTCACCGCAGGGGAGAGGGCTAGGGAGAGGGGCGTGAAGCAGAAAGGCGCAATTAGAAGCCGTTCTCGCCGGGGTGCAGGCCCGGCGCGTTGAGGTCGACCTCAGCCCAGACGGGCTGCTTGCGGACGATCGCGTTCAGGCGAACGCCGCCGGCCACGTCCTTTTGAAACACCGAGGAGTCCGCGTCCGAAACATAAACACCGCCCAGCTCCGTCCAGCCGCTGGCGCCCATGTTCGCCTTGATTTCGGGATAGAGCGCTGATGGATCGCCGACATAGCTCAACGAAAGGCTCGCGTCCGAGCAGAGCCAGCTGTTGTCGGGGCCGTCGTTCTCCCAGGTGAAGAGCTCGCCCTGGGCGTGAAAGGACGCGATGGGATCCGATTTCAAGAGGTTGAACTGCGCGTTGCCCGGGTCGCAGTGGTTGCTCCATGAAGTCCCGAACAGGTTGTGGGCGGTGAAGATTGCGATCCAGATGAGGATCAGTCCGATCGCCCAGCGCCCCCAACCTCGCACTAGGATCAGTGCGCCCGGTAGGTGAGTACCGCACCCGTCACGATCACGGCCAGCACGGCGCATAGGGAGAGGACGAGTCCGAGGCCTAGGAGCCGCGGATGAACTGCCCACAAGGGAACGGCCTTGGGAAATTCACGCCGCAGTTCGGCCGGGCCTAGGACTTCGTCACGCGCGTCGACATGCACAGCGAGCCGGCGAAAAAGAGCACTCGTCGCCACGGGCTCAAACATCCGGGGCGAGAACAGAATCAAGGGCGTCCCGTCGGTCGAGATGAGCATGTACCGAGGATTGGCTCCCTGCCCGAAATTGACCGTCCGGAGGACCGCGCGGTCCAGGGTCTCGCGCGGCCAAATGCGACGTCGCCCTAGCGCATCGGTTTTTCCAAAGTAGCCCTGCCCAGCGAAGACCGAGAAGTTGCGCAGGTATAGGGCGAGATAGCTAACGAGAAGCGCGGCTAGTACGACGACCATGGCTGCGGCGCCGGCGGCCCCGACCCCACCACTGGACGCCGATCTTATCGTCCAAGCGAGTAGGCCCAACACCATGAGCGTCATTGCTGGAGCAATCGCTGTGAGGACCCTGCGGAGCTGCGCATTGGATGGTCTTATCAAGACCTCCGAGCCATCTGGAGGGCCGGCAAGATCCACGAGGCCTGCATTCTAGTCTGGTGCCCCGCGAGGGATTCGAACCCCCGACCCTCTGCTTAGAAGGCAGATGCTCTATCCACTGAGCTAGCGGGGCGGAGCCGCCATTCCGGAGAGAATACGCGTGGGGGTGATGGTGCATGGCTGACGCGCTGCGGCGCTTGAAGACGATTCTCGGCGAAGTCACGGACATCCATCGGGCCGGCGCGGTGCTCGACTGGGACCAGGAAACGTATATGCCGCCCGGCGGCGTGCACAACCGCGCGGAGCAGCTGTCGACGCTCAGCGAGGTCGCCCACCGCCGCTTCACCACGGACGAGGTGGGCAAGCTGCTGGACGAAGCGGCAGCCACCACGGCGAAGCTGCCTTTCGACTCGGACGACGCCAGCCTCGTGCGCGTCACGCGCCGTGATTACGACCTTGCTCGCAAGCTGCCACCAGAGCTCGTGGCCGAGATCGCCCACGCGAGCGCATCGGCTCGACCGCACTGGCAGAAAGCCCGCCATGAGGCGAACTTCGCGCTTTTCGCCCCTTACCTCGAGAAGAACGTCGAGCTCAACAAGCGGGTCGCGGAAGCGCTTGGCTACGAGAAGCGTCCGTACGACGCCCTCCTGGACCGCACCGAACCCGGGTTGACGACCGATCAACTCGAGGCGATCTTCGATGAGCTCAAGGCCGCCATCGTGCCGCTCGTCGCCGACATCCAACGCCATGCGGACGCCATCGACGACAGCGTGCTGCATCGCGGGTTCGATCCCGACGCCCAGGTCCGCTATGCCCTGGATACGGTCACCAAGCTCGGCTACGACCTCGAGCGCGGCCGGCAGGACATCTCTACGCACCCTTTCAGCACCGCATTCGGTCCAGGCGACGTGCGCATCACCACCCGTGTCTCGCGCGACTTCTTCAACGAGTGCCTCTTCGGTTCGATTCACGAGGCTGGGCACGGGATGTACTTCCAGGGCATCGGGCGCAACCTCGACCGCACACCACTGTGGGACGGCGCCTCGCCTGGCGTGCACGAGTCGCAGTCGAGGCTCTGGGAGAACCTGGTCGCGCGCAGCCTTCCGTTCTGGCATCACTTCTTCCCCAGCCTGCGCAAGGCGTTTCCCGAACCGCTCAAGGGCGTCGACGTGGAAGCCTTTTATCGCTCGGTCAACAAGTCTTACCCGTCATTCATCCGTGTGGAGGCCGACGAGGTCACCTACAACCTTCACATCCTGCTTCGATTCGAGCTGGAGAACGACATGCTCGAAGGCAAGCTCAAGGTTGCCGACCTGCCCGAGGCATGGAATGAGCTGTTCAAGTCGTACGTCGGCCTCGACGTCCCCAACGACCGCGAAGGGGTCCTCCAGGACATCCACTGGTCATTCGTCGGGTTCGCCGAGTTTCCCGGCTATACGCTGGGCAACATCATCGGCGCCCAGCTGATGGAGAAGATCCGATCGGAGCTGACCGACCTCGACGACCAGATGGAGCGCGGCGAGTTCGGAGCGTTGCTGAGCTGGCTGCAGGAGCATGTCTACCAACATGGGCGCAAGTTCACCCCCAATGAGCTGCTCGAGCGCGAAACTGGCCGGCCGTTGACGCCGAAGCCGTGGATTGCCTACGTGCGCAAGAAGTACAGCGCCTTGTACGGCCTGAAGCACTAGCTCGCCTCCCCGCCACGCGGGGAGGTCGGCCTGCTCGCGAAGCGAGCACGCCGGGTGGGGAGGCACGAGCCCCGCAAAGGACTTGGAAAAAGGGAGTTGAGGGCCTGCATGGAGGTAAATGCGGGACGCCTGGCGGAGCAGTGAAGTTCGCAAATTAACGTGCCAAAATCGTTGACGCCGAACATATTTTCGCTATACTACAAACATGTGTTCTGAGGGTGGGGAGCGGGGGAATTGGACCTCACGCGAGGTCTTCGAAGAGATCAATTAGCTCCTCAATCGCCTTTCATCAGAGGACCTCAAATCGATGCCGGCGGAGGCGATGGGCAATGACCAGATCGCGCTCCAGCGCATCGGCAACCGCGTCCAGGCCGAAGGGCTGCGCCGCCTTCGGCGCTTCGAC
>CATPBF010000024.1 GCA_955652585.1 Candidatus Dormiibacterota bacterium
GAGCCCGCCGCGCCGGGGTGGGATGTTCCCAAGACCCAGGAGCCCGCCGCGCCCGTCGCGCCGTCGTGGTCGGCCCCATCGGCGGCCCCTGCGCCACCGCCGCCACCTGCGCCAATGGCACCCATGCAGCCTCAGGCTTTGGCCCCCGCTCCTGCCTGGTCGCCGCCGGCCGAATCTCCGGCTCTGCCGAAGTTCCCCGAGCCTGCACCCATGGTGCCATCGCCCGACGCTGTCGCCTCGCCGCCGCCAGAGGCTCCGGCGCCCGCCCGTCCACCGTGGGAGTCGCCCGCAGGGACGGCCCCCCCGCCGGCGCCGGCGCCGACTGCCGCGCCGATGCCCGATGTGGCCGAAACGATAGTCGCTCCCGGCGCAGCCGCCGCCGCGGCCGCGGCCCACGACGCCACGGCCCTGATGCCCGCATGGCAGCCACCGCCTCCGGCGGCGCCCCCCGCCCCGCCCGATGCACCGGTCATCGGCGGTCCGACCCGACCGGTACGGACAGGCGGCGCGGGTCCGCAGGCCGAACTGACGATCGAGTCAGGTCCTGACGCCGGCCACACGCATCGCGCGAGCGACAGCGCGCTCCGCCTCGGGCGCTCGCCCGACAACGACCTGATCCTTCGCGATCCGGCCACCAGCGGCCATCACGCCCGGGTGGAACGGCGCGGCGAGCAGTTCTGGATCGTCGACCTCGGGAGCACCAACGGGACGCTTGTCAATGGCGAGCCGATCCAGGAGAAGGAGCTCAATCACGGTGACCGCATCACCGTCGGACAGAACGCGGTTCACTTCTCAGTCCTCGGCGGCTGACCGTCTCCGCAATGCGCCTTAAGGTCGCTTCGGCGACCGACCCGGGCCTCGAGAGGGAGGAGAACGAGGACTCCGTGATCGTCTGGCGCGACAAAGCCGGCCTCGACACCCTGCTCGTCGTTTGCGACGGAATGGGTGGTCACGCCGCCGGTCAGATGGCCAGCAACATCGCGGTGACCACGCTCACGAGCGTGCTCGCGGAGGACGGCGACGAAGGACCCGATCTCGACCGCCTCAAGCGTGCTTGCAAGCAGGCCAACACCGCAGTGTTCGAAGCCGCGCGCGACAATGCCGATTGGGCAGGCATGGGCAGCACCATGGTCGTGGCTGCGATCAGCAAAGGCGAGGTTGGCGTGCTCAATGTCGGCGACAGCCCGGCCTATCTGTTTCGTAACGGCGGCGCCAGGCTCATCTCTCAGGACCACTCGTGGCCTGCTGAACAGGTGCGTCTCGGCGTCATCAAGCCCGAGGAGGCGGCCACGCATCCGCTGAAGCACCGCCTCACGCGGGCGATCGGGGTCTGGGAGTCGATCCAGTCGTTTACGGACAGGATGAAGCTGGAGGAGGGAGACGCCATCGTCCTGTGCAGCGACGGCGTCGAGACCGCCGGTGTGAGTGTCGAGGAGATGGGCACGCTGTTGCTCAAGGACGGCAACCTCGAACATGGCGCCAAGCGCGTGATCGAAAGATGCCGAGAGCTCGGCGCACCGGATAACGTCACGGTGGCGGTGGCGCGGGTCGAGGTCGATGTGACCAAGACGCAGGCGCTGCCGAGGCTGAAGAAAATCGGCCTAATGCAGAAAGGCGCGAACCATTAGTTCGGCGACATGTTCGACACGCATCGTCGAGCCCTGCGCCCTGAGTCCCGATTCCAGCTGCATCTGACAGCCCGGGTTGGCGGTCACGATCAGCTCCGCGCGCGTGCTCGCGACGTCCTCCAGCTTCTCGCGCAGGATCCGCGCCGACATCTCTGGCTCCAGAGTGCTGTAAAGGCCGGCCGCGCCACAGCAGATGTCCGGGTGCCGCATCTCGACCAGCTCGACTCCTGGGATTGCGCGAATGAGGTCGCGCGGCTGCTTGCGAATTCGCTGCGCATGCGCGAGGTGGCACGCGTCCTGGTACGTGACGCGCATCTTCACCTCACGCTGGGGAGTGGGCAGGCCGATCTCGGCCAGCCATTCAGTCAGATCCTTGACGCGCCCTTTGAGCTCCGGATAGAAGTCCTTCAGGTGTGAGCCGCAACCCGCCGAGTCGACGATGAGCGCTTCAAAGTTCGAGTCGCGATAGACCTGCATGTTCGCGTCGCGCAGGCGCTCCGCGCCCTCGAGATCACCGTTGTGCGCGAGCAGTGCGCCGCAGCATCTCTCCGCGCGCGGAAACCACACCTCGCAGCCGGCGAGCTGCAGCAGCCTGACCGCCGCCTCATGCGACTGCGGGTAGAGGATCGGCATCACGCATCCCACCAGGAAGGCGACGCGATGCTTCCTGGCGCCGATGGCCGGTGCGATCCCACCGGGGGGCGGTTGAAACCGCTCGCGCAACTTGGGCAGCTGCCGCCCCGAACTCACAATCGATGTCAGCCCCAGGGTCTGCGCCGTCCTGGTAATGGCGCCGAAGGTACGCAAGCGCCGCGGCTTGGCCACGATCTGTCGCAGCGCCGTCCGCGCGAGCCAGTGCTTCGGCGCGGGACGGCGTAAGCGCTCCACCTCCGATCGCCCGGCCTCGATGATCCTTCCGTAAGGGACGCCGGAAGGGCAGACTGCCTCGCAGGTCCGGCAGCCGAGGCAGAGGTCGATGTGTCGCGCCTGGTCTTCGGTAAAGGGAATCTCGCCGCGCTTCCACTGCGTCATGAGGTAGATGCGCCCGCGTGGCGATTCTGTTTCCAGACCCGTCTGCCGGAACGTCGGACAGGCATCGAGGCAGAGCCCGCAGTGGACGCACGTCGCCAGGTCGTCGTCGCTGAGTCGCGCGAAGATCTCCTTCGCCTCTGTCACACGACAAACCTCCCCGGGTTGATCACCTGGTTCGGATCGAAAGCCGAGCGAAGGCGGCGCATGAGATGCAGCGTGGCGGGTGGCGTGCCCCACGCGCCGGCATCGTGTCGGAACTCCGTCGGTCCGGCCAGCAGCACGACCGAACCTCCTGCGGCTGCGGCCGCCGCACGTACACGCCGCACGTCATCAGCGTCGCCTGCGACCGACCAGTTGGCGATCCCTATGCCGGGGGATGCCCACCATTGCTGATCCGATCCGAGGTTGTCAACGATGGAGCGCAGCTGGTGTCGCGGCATCGCGATCCGCGCCCAGCGCGCAGGCGCGGCCTTCGAGTGCAGGTCCCATGCCGCAGCATCCGCTTTCTTCCAGCCCAGCTCGGCGACCATGCGCTTGGTGGCTTCCGGGCTGCCGAGAAATCGCGCGAGGACGCGGCCGTTCGGGAACAGCTCAACGGCGGCCGGCGCCATCGGCATGGCGAGGACTCGCTCCGCCGCCACCCAGGCCTCATGAACGGACTCGTGCGTCGATTCGACCGTCACGTCCATCAGCGGCTTCGGGAACACCTTGAACGACGCGGCGACGATCACGCCCAGCGTTCCGAGCGCGCCGTAGTGAAGCTTCATCAGGTCGTAGCCGCTCACGTTCTTGACCACGCGCCCACCCGCGCTCACCAGGCGGCCGTCCGGGAGCGCCACGCGGATTCCGATGAGGAAGTCCCGAGGCGAGCCATAACGCAGCCGCAGGGGGCCAGTCCAGCCCGAGGCGAGCAGGCCGCCGATGGTGTGGCCGGGTGAGTTGAACGGGTCGACCGGGAGGAACTGGCCGCTCTTGCCGAGTTCCGCCTGGAGCGCTTCGAGCGCGATGCCCGCCTCGACGCTGACCACCATGTCAGCCTGCGAGTGCTCGAGCACACGATCGAGGGCGGTCGTCCTGAGCTCGATGCCTTCGCGAGCAGGCGGATCGCCCATCTGTGCGGCCCGCCCCGCTCCCACCGGAAATACGGCCAACCCGGCCTCGGCCGCTTCGTGAAGGCGCCGCGCCAGCTCTTCCGCGGTGGCGGGCTTCTCGGCCGTCGCGCTCTTCACCACCACTTGGCCTCGATCGCGAGACCAGTGCGTCCTGCGAGCTGGGCGTGTTTGCGTTTGGGGTCGGGAAAGATCTTGCCCGGGTTCATGATCCCGTGCGCATCCAGCGCGACCTTCACCCGTTGCATGGCGTCGAGGTCGTCGGCGCTATAGACCCATGGCATGAAAGCGCTCTTCTCGAGTCCGATCCCATGCTCGCCAGACAGGGCGCCGCCAAGCTCGACGACCGCGCGCAGCATCTCCTCGCCCGCGCTTTCCACCTGGGGCAGCACGTCGCGTTCGCGAAGGTCGAAAAGGATGTTGGGATGCAGGTTGCCGTCGCCCGCGTGGAAGACATTGGCAACCGGAAGCTTGTAGTGGATGCCGATCTCTCCGACGGCCGACAGGATCTGGGGCAGCTTGGAGCGCGGCACCACCCCGTCGTGCAGGTAGTAGTTGGGCTTGATGCGCCCGAGCGCGCCGATCGCGCCCTTGCGGCCGGCCCACAGGAGGTCGCGCTCGGCCGGACTCTGGGCTTCGCGCATCGCATAGCCCTGGTTCTGTGAGAGCACCGCGCGCACTGCAGCCATCAACTCGATTGTCGACTCGGGGATGCCGTCGACCTCGACCAGCAGGACGGCGCCGGCGTCGGTCGGATACCCCGCGTGGTAATGCGCCTCCACCGCACCGACGCAGACCTGGTCCATCATCTCGAGCGCCGCGGGAACGATGCCACTTCCGATCACCGCGGACACCGCCTGGCTGGCCGCCTCGATGGTGGGGAACGCCGCGAGCAACGTGGCCACACTGGGCGGCGTGCGCAGCAAGCGCACCTTGATCTTCGTGATCGCGCACAGCGTTCCTTCCGAGCCGACGAGCACGCCGCACAGGTCAAGCCCAATGCGATCGGGCGAATCTCCGCTCACCCAGTGGACGCTTCCATCCGCAAAGACGACCTCCATGCCGAGGACGTGATTGGTGGTGACGCCGTAGTACAGGCAGTGGGGGCCGCCCGAGTTCTCGGCGGCGTTGCCCCCGATGGTGCATGCCTTCTGGCTCGAAGGATCTGGCGCGTAGAACAGCTTGTGCGCGGCGGCTGCCAGCGACAGCTCCTGGTTGACGACCCCCGGTTCGACCAACGCCGTCTGCGCGATCGGGTCGATCTCGAGGATCCTGCGCATTCGCGTCACCTGCAGCGCGATGCCGCCGTGGATGGTGACGGCGCCGCCCGACAGCCCGGTGCCGGCACCGCGGGGCACGATCGGGATGCGGTGCTTGGCCGCCACCCTGATCACCGAGGAGACCTCCGCGGTATTCGCGGGGAGGACCACCGCGTCCGGCACGGCGCCCTCGATGGACGCATCGCGTTCGAAGATGCGCAGGTCGTTTTTGGAATCGATCACGTGCTCGCGGCCGACCGCGCGCCGCAGCTCCTCGATTACAGCCTTTTCCAGCGCCATCAGGCGAGCGGAGCCTCGTGTTCCGGGCTGCGCTCGAAGGCCTCGAAACGGCGGGTCTTGGCGCCGGGCAGCCCGGGAGCTTCGTTCGCCTCTGCCCCATGGATCAAGAGGCGGAGCCACCGCTCGCATTCCTCGTCGGAGGGCATCCGGTCAGAGCGCTCGAATATGACCTCCTGGATGCGGCTGTGGGGTGACACCTGGATGGTGTACCAGACCGCAAGGCCATCTGCAGTTACAACCCGGTGGCGCTCGTCGACCCGCCGGTTGACCGGCAGCTTCATCGGTCGTGCCTCGGCGACCGCGCGCAGCTGCGCAGCCTCGGCCTCGATATCCTCCACCAGGTCCAGCTTAAACTCGAACCGATGGACGGACGGAAGCGGGTGGAGGCGGCGATCGCAATGGGCGTGGCCGACCGGCCCCCGTTTGGAGCCTGGGGTCATACGTACCGCGAGGAATGGTCACCGGCGGACCTCGCCGCGGTCACCGTGCAGCGCGCCAAGCTCTTCGAGTGGGATTTCGTGAAATTCCAACCGCGAGCCTCGTGCTTCGCGGAGGCGTTCGGCTCCGTTTACAGGCCGGCCGGTCACCGTCTCAAGGGCCCGGTCCTGGAGAGCGAAGCGGTGCCTGATCTCGAAGCCTGGAGCACGGTCGCCCTGGTCAACCGCAAGGCGCTCGATGACCAGGTCGACTCGCTGCACATGGTCGTGAAGCAGCTTGGATTTGGCGTTCCGGTCATCCAGACGGTCTTCAGCCCGCTCACGGTCGCGGGCTATCTCGTGGGCAAGAACAAAGCGCGCGTGGTTCGCGAGTTGCGCCAGCATCCGGACCTGGTTCGGCCGGCGCTGGACCGGATCGCGGAAGCCCTCGTGGACTTCAGCAAGCGGTCGATCGGCGCGGGCGCTGCAGGTGTTTTCTACGCGATCTCGGGCTACACCAGTCGCGACGCGATGCCGGAGGACGTTTATCGCGAGCTCGTGCTGGGCACCGACCAGGCTGTCCTGGGCCACATGCCACGCGAGGCGTGGTTCAACGTCGTCCACCTGTGCGGCTCCAAGCTTCAGTTCGACCTGGTCAACGAGATGCCGTCGCAGGTCGTGAGCTGGTCGATCCACAACCTCGGCACGCCGACGCTCTCACAGGGCCGCAACCTGAGCGGCCGCGCCGTGATGGGTGGGCTCGGCCAGCGCAAGAGCCTCCTCTACGGACCGCCGGCCGAGGTGCAGGCGGAGGCGAAACGCGCGATCGCCGACACTGGCGGCCGCGGGCTGCTGCTGGCCCCCGGCTGCTCGGTGCCACCTCGGGTGCGCGACATCAACCTGGTGGCCATCAGAGAAGCGGTCGCCGCTTGAGGCGTCCTGTCGCCGGTCTCGCGGAGATCGTGCTCTGGGTGCGCGACATGGACGCGGCCCTGCATTTCTACCGCGATCTGTTCGGTCTCGAGGTGATCTCGCCGCCTGGACTCCCGAACAAGTTCTTGCGTGCAGGTGAGGGTAGCGACGGGGTGCCCGAGATGATCGTGCTCGTCCCGCATCCGCTCAGCGCAACCGAGTTTCCGCGCGAGAAGGCAAAGCGCGTGCTTCATCACCTCGCTTTTCGAGTCGAGGAGGCGGCGTATGGGGAACTCCAGGATCTCTTCGCCGCAGAAGGACTGCAGGTGCGCTCGGGGATCCATCCGGTGCTGAAGGGCGTGCGCACCTTCTACGTCGACGACCCGGACGGAAACGAATGCGAATGTATTGCATCGGACCCCGACTACAAGGGTCCTGGCGAGCCCGGCAGCCAGTAACTACGACGATCTACGTCCGAATTGCCTACCGAACTTTTACGTCAGCGAGGGCACTCATGTCGTCGAACCATGCTGGCCATGGACCGTCGGTTAAGGAGCCTCCAATACTGCGGCATGGATTGACAAGGGTCTCAGGATCGGAAGGGTCGCTGGTCGCCTGTATGTAGCCCAACGCAAGGTGAAATGTGGTCGGAGTCGGATTCGTATTGGATGGCATGTGGGGCTGGATGATGAAGGTGCCGACCTCAGCAACGACCCAAAAGTAGGCGCTGCGTGGCGGCGACTTCCAACCAGATGGAAAGTTTGGATCGGCTGTGCTTAAGGTTGCAATCGTGACGAGCTTGGCTTCGATACGTGTGGCGTTCGGGTCTGATAGCTGTTTGTATGTAGGAGCGCACACGCCATACGGCAAATTCGTGGCGATGGGCCCTGAACTGGGTGGTGATTTCTTGGCAGCTGGCGTCGCGGCCTGGTTGCACGCGGACAGGCCGACGCAGGCTAGAATCCCGGCGCACGCGATCGCTGACCACCAGCGCGCCATCGGACCATCCCATTCTGATCCGGTGGCGCTCAGTAAATCCTGAGTGACGCTGCCCGGGTAACGGACGAGCGGTTCTCGGCGTTGCATGAGCGTGTGGATGCTCAGGGTCCGCGAACCTTTCCAAGCGGGGCCCCGGGCGCAGGGCTGCACGGGGCCTATGACCTGGGCGGTCATCTTGCTGACAGCTGTCGGCGGCTTTGGCTGCACGCCAACTCCGGGGCGTCCATCTAGTCCGCCGTCCGCGGTTACGTCGAATCAAGCCTGCCGCCTTCCGATAGAGAAGGTCGGGCCGATCGGCTCCGTGCCAGGGCCACCCGTAGATATCAACGGGTTCCTCAATGTGTGCACGGGGCGGTTTGCCCCGGATAGTGCGGCCAGCTTCGACCTCACGACCGAGTTGTCTCCACGAAAGATGACCAGAGAACAGCCGGTCCTGTACGGAACTTCCGCCGGCAAGGCCGGCACGTCTGGAGCGACGTACGTCCGGCAAGCGTCTCGATGGGTACCGGTCACCCTCGACCAGGTGTCTCCCGACGGCACTCGCTACGCGTACGGGGCGACGGTTTGGCGTCGAGGGTCGACCGTAGCGTCCTACGACGCGGTCGACCACGGCGAGATCCGCGTCGTTGACATCGCCAGCGGCACGGAGCGAGCCGTGTACAAGTTCTTCAGCTTCACCGACCCCGGCATCATTGTTCACTTCGCCCGCGAGGGCATCTACCTCACGAAGACTTGTCCTGAAGGCTGCCTCCCCGATTCGGGCCAGCTCTGGTTGCTGAATCCGGACAGCGGGAAGATGACCAAGCTCCCCGACGTGATCGTGAACGCCAAACAATTTCTCGGTGGATGGCGGTTCTCGGAGGGCGCCGCGTGGGTCATCGGGTCCAGCGAAGACAGCTCTGGGCAGGTCGTAGAACAACGACTTGTACGACTCGACCTGTCGAGCGGGACCCAGACCACATGGGCGACGTGGGATGGGAAGAGCCAGCTCTTTGGGTCCCTCGAGGCTATCGACACCAGCGGCTTACCGCTGGTTGTAGAGAACGTATC
>CATPBF010000025.1 GCA_955652585.1 Candidatus Dormiibacterota bacterium
AGGTCGAACAGCAGCGCCGGCCGCGAGGAAAGCTTGGGGGTCGACAATCAGAAAGCCCGGCGGCCGGCCATGGCGCGCGCGATCGTCAGCTCGTCCGCGTACTCGAGGTCGCCGCCCACCGGCAGGCCGTGCGCGGGCCGCGTGACCGTGATCCCCAACGGCGCCAGCGCGCGCTGCAGGTAGACCGCAGTCGCCTCACCTTCGATGTCAGCGTCGGTGGCGACGATCACCTCGACCACGCCTTCTTCGCGCGCGCGGTCGAGCAGCTGCGGCACGTGAATCTGGTCGGGGCCGATCCCATCGATCGGCGAGATCACACCATGGAGTACGAAATACAACCCGTTGAACTCCGACGTCCGCTCGATCGCGAGCACGTCCAGCGCCGATTCGACCACACAGATCGCAGAAGCGTCACGCCGCGTCGAGGAGCAGATCGCGCACAGGCTGCCCTCGGCGATGTTGAAGCACCGCTCGCAGTAGCCGATCCGGGCCTTCACATCCGCGATCGCCTGCGCCAGCGATTCAGCTCGCTGCCGGTCGACGCGCAGCAGGTGGAACGCCAGGCGCTGAGCGGTCTTGGGGCCGATGCCGGGCAGTCGTGACAGCTCCTGCACCAGCCGTTCGAGTGGTTCTGGGAGCTGAGGCAAGTGACTTCCGGGACTTTATAGGAGACCGGGTGGCAGGCCCAGCCCGCCGGCGATCGCCTGCATCCTCTTCGCCGCCAGCTGCTTGGACGCCTCCATGGCCTCGTTGACCGCGGCCACGACCAGGTCCTGGAGCATCTCGGTGTCCGCGGCGGCCGCGGGGTCGATCACAACCGAGACGACCTTCTGCGTGCCCGTGGCTACGACCCGCACTGCGCCTCCACCCGCGCTCGCCTCGACGGTCTCGGTTTCGAGCTCGGTCTGGACTTTGGCCATGCGGTCCTGCATCTGCTGGACCTGCCGCAGCATCTTCATCGGGTCCTTCACTCGGAGACCTCCTTGACACGGGTCACGCGCCCGTCGAACCGGCGCACCACCTCGCGGACGAAGGGGTCGTCCTCCGGGCTGGCGGATGCCTTGCCGCCGGGTTTGCCCGACTCGGCGGCCACTTCGCGCAGCTTGAACTCGACAGTCACTTTGTCTCCGAGCCATGCGCGGACGAGCGGCAGCAGCTGCGCCGATTGCTCCTGAGCCTTCTTGTGGTGGAAGCCGTACTGAAACCACAAGACCAGCGTCGACCCATCGACCTCGGGCTTAGCGTCGAGGTAGGCGGCGCGCACGGTCCGGCTCAACTTGTCGAGCACCTCCTCCGCCCAGCCGGCCACCGTCGTGTCACCGTTGGCGGGAGCGGCCAGGGCTGGTGCTCCGGCTGGTTTCGCCTCCCGCCCTGTTGCTGGTGCCGCGGCTGGTTTCGCCTCCCCACCTGTGGGGAGGTCGCCGGCAAAGCCGGCGGGTGGGGATGTCGGCCTCTGCTCAACCGTCCCTACCTCAACCGCCAGGCGCGCCAGCGTGGCCTCGACGAGGAATCGCGGCTCGGCGTGGCGGCGGACCTCGCCATCGAGGTGGAGCAACGCGTCGAGCACCGCCGAAAGCCGGCGCGCGGTGGCCTGGTCGTGTCGCGTCAGCGCGGCCACGAGCCGGTCCCGGCACCCCTCCATGAGACCCCGCACGACCTGGCGCAGCTCTGCGCCCGCGGAGTAAACGCGGTTGAGCTCGTCGAGCGCCTCGGCCGCACGGCCCTCGAGCACGTGGTCGAGCAGCTCATCGAGGACGCGCGGGTCGGCGATGCCCAACAGGGAGCGCGCTCCCTCGAGCGAGATCGGGCCAGCCGCCAGGGGCACCAGCTGGTCGAGCAACCCGACCGCATCACGCATCGATCCCTGCGCAGTGCGCGCGATCAACAGCATCGCCTCGCCATCCACCTGCACCTTCTCCGACTTCGCTATGTGCGTCAGCCGCGACACGATCTGCTCTTCGCTGTGCCGCCGGAAGATGAAATGCTGGCAGCGGCCGATGACAGTCAGCGGCATCTTCTGGGCATCAGTCGTGCACATGACGAAGACCGCATGCGGCGGCGGCTCCTCGAGCGTCTTCAAAAGAGCATTGAAGGCGTCGCCGGTCAGCCCGTGCGCCTCGTCGATGATGTAGACCTTGAACGGCCCTCGCGCCGGAGCGAGGTTCACCTTTTCGCGAAGATCGCGAACGTCATCGATGCCCCGATTCGACGCCGCATCGATCTCGATCAGGTCCAGCGCAGACCCCGCAGTCATCTCGATACACGACTCGCATTGGTTGCACGGCTCGGCCGAATCGCGAGGCCGGCCGGTGCAGTTCAGCGCCTTGGCCAGCAACCGGGCCGTCGACGTTTTCCCAGTACCGCGACTTCCGCTGAACAGGTAAGCGTGCGCAACACGAGCGCTGATGATCGCGCCCTGTAGAGCCCGCGAAGCCGCCTCCTGCCCGACCAGGTCGGCGAAGGTCTGCGAGCGGTACTTGCGATAGAGGCTCTGGTATTCAGGCATCAAATTTCATGTGGTCGCGCACCCCCGCCTCGATCGAAGACTCCCAGCTCGCACCACGGTTCGCGGCTCCGGCCCGAATGACTGCGGCACCCCCGGGTTCTCTCCTTACCGCTGCTTCCTTCCGGACCTGACGGGGTTCGGAGACCCGAGCTGCGCAGGTCCCGACCTTCAACACCGCTTGCCGCGGCCAGGCGCGAGAGCCCAGACCTCAGCGCGGGAATTCGGTCCGGCTAAGGCGGATTGCCGGTGCAGGGGACCGCCAGCACCCCACTTAGCGCGACCGCCTTTCAGTCTAGTACCTCACCCCGCCTCGGGAGCCGCAGCCGCGCGGCTCGGCTTCCGCGCCACCCACGCGAGATGCACGAACGTCGCCAGCGTGGCGATCGGGATGACGATCTCCGCGCCGGTGACGACGTTGCTCGTGTCCTGGTTGAAAAAGCGAAACAGGCAGATGCCTCCGATCAAGACGATGATCAGCGCGGTCGAGATCTGCCCGCTCAACGTATGCCGGAGCTCCGGCCGCCGGTGCAGCGAGATGAGCACCAGGCCGCCGATGGCGGGCAGCAGGTAGCGCAGCACGATCACGACCGCGAGCCACAGCGGGATGACCCCGCTGGCAACCAGCCCGACCGCGACCGCACCGAGCAGCACGCCGTCGACGACTGGGTCGAGCCCCCCGCCGAGAGCCGAGTACGACCCGAAGCGGCGGGCGATGGTGCCGTCGACCAGGTCGGTCAACCCGGCGATCGCAAGCACCACCGCCAGCGGCCCGAGGTGACCAGGCGACAGCGAGTACGCGAGCGCCGGCGCCGCCAGGTACGCCCGCGCCAGCGTCACCTGGTTGGCGACGCCACGGATGAATACGCCCGCGACCGCGATCGCTAGAAGCCACGCGAAGTAGAGGTCGGCGGCTCCTGGCGGGTGGGCGCCGAGCACCCAGGCCAGGCCGAGGCCAAGGTACGCGAGCGAGAAGATGAACGACGTCCAGGCCGGCCGCACCCGCTCAGGCTAAGCGGAAGTCTTGGGTGGCGGCGATGGCGGCTGGTAGGGCGCCGCCCCCGGCGGCGGATTGGCCCCGCACGGGTAGGTGGGCTCGCCGACGCCCTTGAGGAAGATCTCGTTGTAGCCACCGGTGCTGACGTAGCCGCCGTCGTACGCGCACACCATTCGTGTCACGACCCCCGCGGGCTGCGTCCACATCGCCGGCCATGGGTGGCTCGAGTAGTACGCCTCGAGGAACGGCTTCCACACGGAAGTGCCGACGTTCTCGCCGAAAAGCACGCCCGTCGGGCACTGCCATCCGGAGGCTCGAAAGTTGGTCGCGAGATACGCATAGCCCGACTTGCATTCCGGCCCTGCGTCGATGTGCATAAGCGAAGCGGCCACCGCCAGGTCAGGCGTGTAGCCGAGGAAGATCGAGCCGGTGTAGGCCTCGGTCGTGCCCGACTTGCCGGCCACCGGCCGTCCGCCCAGATCCCCCAGGTACAGCTTGACCGGGCCTCGCAACAGGTCCGTCATCACGTAGCCCAGGTCGGGGCTGATCACCTGGACGCGTGAAGCGGTCGGATCGAATGCCTCCAGCACGGTTCCGTCTGCGTCCACGACCTTGAGCACGGCGCGAGGCGAGATCCGGTATCCGCCGTTGTCAAAAGCCGAGTAGGCGGCCAGGTGTTCCGCCATCGACAACGCGTCGTGACCCAGAGTGGTAGCGACCCCGTCCGGATTCTCGATCGTCGCCGTCACTCCGAGCTGGTGCATGAAGGTCGTCACCTGGGCGCCACCGATCTGCCGGTAGGTCCACAGCGCGGGCAGGTTGCGCGACTGCGCCAGCGCCGTGCGCAGCGAGATGTAGCCCTCGTGTTTCGTGTCCCAGTCGTTGAACGTGATGCCGCCGATGACGCCGCTCTGGTCGTTGAGAAGCGAAGCCGGCGTCACGAGCCCTGCCTGCAGCGCGGCGCCGTATGTGTACACCTTGAATGACGACCCCACTCCCCGCCATCCCAGCGGGTCGACGCCGGTGAGGTTGATCTGGCCGCGGATCGCGGCGTTCGTGTAGTCGGCGCTGCCGACCATGGCAAGGATCTCGCCGTCGCTCGGATTCATGACCAGCATCGCGCCGGTGTTCACACCCCGACGCGCGTAGGCGGCCACGCCCGACTTGACCCATTTGTCGGCGAGCGCTTGAGTCGCGAGGCCGAGGGTGGTGTAGATCATCAGCCCGCCTTCATAAAGGGCACGCGAGCCGTAGCGCTGGGAGATGTACTGCTCGACGTAGTCGACGAAATGCGCGGTCAGCGGGTTGTGCGAGGTGGGCAGCGCCTGATGCGCAGCGATCATTTTGTCGATCAGGTTGCTGTTGTAGGCGGCGTGCGCCGCCGCGCTGCTCACATCGCCCACCGTCACCATGCCGTCGAGCACCTCGCGCCAGCGTTCCTTAGCCGCCGCCAGCTGGTCGGGCGTGCCGAACGGGTCGTAGTTAGCGGGCGCCTGCGGCAGGCCGGCGAGAAAGCTCGCTTGCGCCAGGTTCAGGTCGCTGGCGTGGACCTGGAAGTACGTCTCGGCGGCCGCCTCGGCGCCGTACGCACCGTTGCCGTAGTTGATGCTGTTGAGGTACAGCTCCAGGATCTGCGACTTCGAGTAGCGGCGCTCCATCTCCTCCGCCAGCACAAGCTCGTGGAACTTACGGCTGATGGTTCTCGACTGCGCTTCTTGAGTGTCGAGGACGTCGTTCTTGACCACCTGCTCCGTGATCGTCGAGCCGCCGAGCGTGGAGGTGTGATGCGTGAGGTCGTAGACGATCGCGATCACAAGCCGGCGATAGTCGACGCCGTTGTTGGCGTAGAACGAACGGTCCTCGGTATCGATCGTCGCGCGCTGGAGCTTGGTGCTGATCTTGCTGAGCGGGACCACAGTTCGGTTCTGGTGATACAGGGCCTCGATCAGGTTCCCGTTGCGGTCCAGGATGCGGCTGGTCTGCGTGAGCTTCGACGTCTGCAGCTGGTCGATCGTGGGCAGGTCTCCGGCGAAGTAGTCGACCATCGCGATGGCGGACACGGTGCCGAGGAGACCGACCGCGCTGATAGCGAGCAGCGCGACCAGGGCTGTGCGCGCGAGCCAGCCGCGCGAGACGAGCCGCCGGCCGCGCCGGCTGCGCCGTGCGCTAGGGCGCGATCGGCTCCGGTGCTTCAGCGATCCGGCTGATGCGCCGCGCCGACCGGCGCGACGCCGACGGTGTGTGCCCGCCAGGGAACGACCTCCAGGACGTTTGGTGTGACGAAAGCTGCGACTGGTGGGCCGAGTCTAGCAGGGGGTTACCGGAGGCCGAGCGCCTCAGCCCCCTGGTCGGCCAGGCTGAAGATCGGGTTGGCGAACACGGCGTAGCCCGCGATCACCGCACACAACGCGACCGCGCCGCCGGTCGAAAGGCGGGTCAAGAGCGGCAGCCGCGCACCTGCCGCCCGGCGGCTTTCGTCAGGAGGGCTCTGGAGATAGATCGCACGCAGCGTGCCCACCGCCGCGGCCATGCTCATCACCGCGCCCAGCAGCCCAAGTGCCAGGAGCCAGATCTGCCCGCTCTGAGCCAGCGCCGCGGCGACCGCGAACTCGCCGAAGAATCCGCCCAGCGGTGGGGCGCCGGCCAGGGAAAGGAAGACCAGGGCGATACCCGCCGCACGTGCAGGCCGCAGCAAGCCCATTCCGGCGAGGGCGAACTCCCCCACATCGGCGCCGGCCATGACGGCGGGGCCGGTCGTGGCCGCGACCGCGAACGCGCCGAGCAGGAACAGCGACGCCCCCAGCCCGGTCCGGTAGTGCGTGGCGAGGCCGGCCGCTACCCAGCCCACCTGTCCGGCGGCGAGATAGGCGAGCCGGGCTCGCGGCGACCTCGTCGCCAGGGCGGCGGCGCCACCACCGACCATGGCCACCGCTGCGATTACCACCAGATAAGGAAAGAACACGGCCGGCAGGGGGAGCAGCGCCGCCGTGATCTTGAACGCCACCAGAAGGGCGGCCGCGGCGACCACGCCGATCACGATGGCGGCGCCCAACGGCGTAGCGCCCAGCGCAAGCGGCACCCGCGCGAACTGGAGCGGCGGCAGGCCGGCGCGTACCGCCAGTCCGCCCAGGAGCAGCAGCACCGGGATCGCAA
>CATPBF010000026.1 GCA_955652585.1 Candidatus Dormiibacterota bacterium
CACAAAGGGTCAGTCGGTCCAGACCAACCAGGTTTCGATCGTCCATCTGCAGACAGGTTGGGACCGCGCCTACGCTGAGTCCTACACAGGCATCCTGGCACCGACACGCGGCGACTATCAGGTCAGCGTCGCCGGGGCCCGGCCCTGGGTTGGTCCCATCAGCTCATTCAGCGGTGGGGTCGGTCCGAGCTCCGCCGAGATCCGGGTGAACGCCGACAGCAATTCGATCCTGCTGCCGAGCATGACGGCTTTCGTCCTGCGCGGCTTTGCAACCGAGCAGGTGGCCGACGCTCCGCACCTTGTCGCGACCACGAAGCTCGTCAATGGAAAGCTGACAGGCACCATCCAGAACAACTCCACCATGCGTTTCACCGACCTCTTGGTTCTGGCCGGTGACGGTTACCAGGTGCTTTCGGGCTTGGCGCCTGGCGACACTGCGACATTCAGCGTCACCCCCAAGGTTTCAAATCCGTATGCGGGGCCACCCGCGTACTCAACCATCTATGGCAATTACTTCTACGGCCCCCAGCCCAGCCAGATTACCGACGCCGATCGCCTGAACCTCGAGAAGTCCTCGATCCTCTCAATGGTCGCCGCCGGAGGTTTCAACGGCATCAGCTTGACCATCGCCCCGATGATCGTTGCCTGGACCCAGCAGCCGTATGAGCAAATCACGGTGGCCGGTGCCCATCCTCGAGCGACTGCAGAATCAGCCGTGGTCATCCCGCTGGCTATCGGCGCGATCGGGGCGGGGTCACTGCCGGCGGGCCTGGTGGTGAGCCGTTTCACCGACATCGATGGCACGACCCAGAACGGACCGCCCGGCGCCGTGTTCATGCAGAGCGGAACGGCGACCTACGACTTCACGCCCCAGCTCGTACCGGGCACGCACCTGACCGGGGCCACCCTGGACTCGACCAGCCAGAGCCCGAAGGGCGGCGCGTTTCCAGGCCAGAGTCTCTCGGCCGAGGCATGGGATTGGTCACAATCGGCCTGGGTGCCCGTGACGTACACGCCCCTCGGCACCAGCCCTTTGCCTGCCGCTGTTGTCAATCCATCGTCGGGCGAGGTGCGGATCAAGGTCACTGTCAACACACAGGCCCTGCTGGGACCACTTTCGTTGACGGGGACTGTCCAGTGATCACCGCTGAGAACTTGACCAAGGTCTACGGCAAGAGGACCGCGCTGGACAACGTCTCGTTCGAGGTGCCAGAGGGGGAGATCTTTGGCTTCGTCGGGCCCAACGGCGCCGGCAAGACGACGACCCTGCGCATATTCGCCGCCCTTCTGGAACCGACCGCGGGCCGGGCGTCGATCGATGGCGCCGATGTCACGAAGCAGCCGCAGCAGATCCACAGCCGGATCGGGTACATGCCCGACTTCTTCGGCGTCTATGACCAGCTCACGGTGGGGGAGTACCTGGACTTCTACGGCGCGTGCTACCGGCAGCCCAAACCGCGCCGGGTCAAGATCGTCAAAGACCTGCTGGACCTCGTCGGGTTGTCGGAAAGGCGCGACCAACAGGTCGATACGCTGTCTCGAGGCCTCAAGCAGCGTCTTTGCTTGGCCCGCGCGCTGGTCCACGATCCGGTCGTGCTGTTGCTTGACGAGCCCGCGTCCGGTCTCGATCCACGGGCGCGCGTAGAGATGCGCGAGATCCTCAAAGAGCTGCGCAGAATGGGCAAGACGATCGTGATCTCGAGCCACATCCTTCCGGAGCTGACGGAGCTTTGCACGATGATCGGGATCATCGACCACGGTCGCATGCGCGCCACCGGTCCGGTGCACGAGGTCATTCGGCAGCTGTCGGCTGACCGCCGGGTTCGCATTACGGTGGTCGGAGACCAGGAGCGAGCGGTGGCAATCCTCAAACCGCTGGCGGCCGTTCGCCATCTCGACACCGCCAATGGAGCGATCGAGGCCACCTTTGAAGGCGACGATTCCACCGCTGCCGAGATCCTGCATGCTTTGACTGCGGAAGGGGTCAGGGTTTCGGCTTTCAGCCAGGTCGACGGGGGACTCGAAGAAGCCTTCATGCGAGCGACATCGGAGGACGTCGAATGAGTAGCGTCATCGCCGCATTCTGGAATCCGATCGTCGCCAAGGAGTACCGCTCACGAATGCGGACCTGGCGATCGCCCCTGGCCATGATGGTCTATGTCCTTCTCATTGCCGGTCTCGGCTACGCGATGTTCTCCTCGATGGCGCGGGCGAACAACGCCTTCTCAGGCTCGGTTCCCAACTACGGACAAACCCTTTTCAAGTACCTGGTGGTCTTCCAGATGGTCCTGATCACGCTCATCACTCCAGCGCTCACAGCCGGCGCGATCAGCAGCGAACGCGAGCGCCAGACCATCGACCTGCTTTTCGTCACTCGCATACCACCTTTCTCGATCATCTGGGGCAAGCTGCTGGCTTCGATGTCGTTCGTCGTCCTCTTGCTCTTGCTTTCCGTGCCGATTTTCAGCCTGGTCTTCTTGTTCGGCGGCATCGAGCTCGACCAGGTCCTGTACTCGTTCCTCGTGACTATCGTCGCCGCCCTTGCCCTCGGTCTCATCGGCATCGCGTTCTCGACGTGGCTGCGCCGCACACTGGCCGCCACCGTGGCCTCCTACATGGGGGCTTTCTTGCTGGTGTTCGGAACAGTCGCGTTCGGAATTATCTTTCCGACCCAGATCGATCCCAAATCGACGAGCCCTCCGGCGCCGCCGGCGGTCACCTATCTCAGTCCGATCGTTCCGCTCGTGGCGATCGCGGACAATGGACAGCCGCTTGTGAACTATCTGATTCGCTATGACTACCCGAACGGCTTTCTCGCGATTCAGAACCGGGGGACCGTTTGCAAACCCCTCGGCAACGGTGGCATGGTTTGTTCTTCCTCTTCCGGGGCCGTCGGCCCGGTCGTCACCGCTACTGGTACCGCGATTCCGAGCGGCCCCTTCGTGAAATGGCAATACTGGCAGGCGACCGTCGTCTTGCAGCTTGCGATCGGACTTTTCGCTCTGCTGGTCAGCGCCTTTCTTCTGCCGCCCGTGCGCCGCCTGCCGTGGCGACGCCAGCGCCCTGCGGTGGTGTCCGAGTGACTTCACTCGACGCGGTCGTCCGCACGCTCCGCGGATCGGACGCGAGGTCGCGCGCCCTGCCCTACCTGGTGCACGCCGCACTCGGCGCCGCGATCTGGTTCGCGACCGTGCAGGTGGCGGCCCGTGTGGTACCGGTCGAGCGCCGGGTTCAGCTGGCTGCGCTTGGCGTCCTCGTCGTGCTGGTGGTGGTCGCGATCGCGTGGATCGCCAGGCGCCCGGGGCCCGATTTGCTGATGCAGACGGCCGACCTGCACCTGGGGTTGAAGGAGCGCCTGTCCACAGCGTGGGAGCGGCGCGCCGCCGATGGGTTGATGGACGACCTTCTTCGTAAGGACGCCCTTCAGCACGCCCTGCGAGATCGGCTCGTTCGGGCTTTTCCGATCCGAATCAACAGGAGGGAGGCGGGGGCAGTCGCCATCGTTGCCGCCGCCGCCCTGGCCCTGGCCGTCCTGCCGAATCCGATGGACCGCTTGCTGGCGCAGGCACAAGCCGACCGCGCCAGCCAGGCCAAGGCCGCAAGCACGATCCACGACGTGCAGAACAAGATCGCGGCCAGCACCAAGACGGCACCGGTTGATCCGAAGGTCCAGAAGATCCTCAGCGATACCGCCAAGCAGATCCAGGACGCCAAGGATCCACGGTCGGCGCTGGAAGCTATTTCGCCCGCCGAGCAGCAGCTGCGGCAGCTCTCCGATCCCCAGACCCCCGCCAGGACCGCCACCACGCAGAACCTGGCGAGCGCGCTGAGCACGACGACCTCCGAGAAAGCTGCCGCCCAAGCCTTGAGCGCCAGCCCTTCGCAGGGTGCCCAGGGCGTGCGGAACCTTGCCGCTCAGCTGCCAAACCTGTCGCCCCAGGAGCGTGCGCAGCTGGCTCAGGCGCTGGCCGGTGCAGCGCAGAGCGCGAAAGACCCTGCGATGGCAGCCTCATTGCAGCGCGCCTCAGACGCATTGTCGAGCGGAGACCTCGCCGCCGCGGCCGCGGCGCTGAACGACCTGGCCGGGCAGCTGGATTCACTCCAGAACCAGCAGACCAACGACCAGCAGATTGCTTCGGCGATCAACGGCCTCGAAGCGGCGCGGCAGGCGCTGGCGGCCCAGGTGGACCGCGACGCAGCCGGATCCAGCGCGGCGAGTGGCGGCGCCGGAGCCTCACCTGCCGCCGCCGCGTCGGCCGCCGCCGGCAGCGGCAACGGGAACGGCAACGGGAACGGCAACGGGACCGCCAACGGGAATGGGAATGGCAACGGGAACGGCAATGGCAACAGCAGCGGGAGCGGCGGCTCCGGCGGCACCGGCTCCAGCGGAAGTGGCTCGGGCACCGGATCAGCCGCGAAGCCGGGCGAGAAGGTGTACGTGCCTGGCCAGCCGGTCCCGGGCCAGCAGGAGAACGATCCGACCCCTCTCGGCCCCGGGCAGGACGTGCCGCTCACCCCATACACGGAGGTGATCCAGTCCTATCAGCAGGCGGCCCTTGACGCGACCAGCCAGAGCCTCATTCCAGGGAGCGAACAAGACCTGGTGCGCGAGTATTTCGCCCGGTTGGGCGAGTGACCAGCAGGCTCGTGATCGCAGAAGAGCCGAGTGCCGACCCCAAAAAGGTAACTGAGCTCGCAAGTAATCTCGAGGCCGAGCTGGCACGGCTGATCGTCGGCCAGAAAGAGCTCCTGCGCGATACGGTCATCGCCCTGATCTCCGGCGGCCACATTCTCCTGGAGGGCGTGCCTGGCCTCGGCAAGACGATGCTCGTGCGCTCGCTCGGCCAGGCCCTCGATCTGAGCTTTTCGCGAATCCAGTTCACTCCTGACCTGATGCCTGCCGACATTGTCGGCACCAACATCATCAGAGAGAATTCCGGGCGTCGCGACTTCGAGTACCAGCCCGGTCCCATTTTTGCCAGCCTGGTGCTCGCCGACGAGGTCAACCGCGCGACCCCGAAGACCCAGAGCGCGCTGCTCGAAGCCATGCAGGAGCGCACGGTCACCGTCGGCACGGAGACCCGCGCCCTGCCCGTGCCGTTTTTCGTCCTCGCCACCCAGAATCCGATCGAGCTCGAGGGCACGTACCCACTTCCTGAAGCTCAGCTCGACCGCTTCTTCTTCAAGGCCTTGGTGCCTTTTCCGAGCGAGACCGAGCTGCTGGAGATTGCCCGTCGGACGACAGGCAACGCCCTTCCAGAGCTGCATGCGATCGGCGATGCGGACGCCATCGTTGCCGCTCAACGCGTCGCCCGCGAAGTGCCGATCGCCGAACACGTGCTGCGTTACGCGGCCCGGCTGATCACCGCCACTCATCCCGGTCGCACCGAGCTGGACTCTGTGCGCCGCTATGTCCGATACGGCGCCAGCCCGCGCGGCTTGCAGACGCTCGTCCTCGCGGGCAAGGTGCGCGCGCTGCTCGAGGGCCGTTTCAACGTGGCTTTCGACGACCTGGCCGCCGTGGCGCGTCCCGCCCTTCGCCACCGCGTCTTCCTACAGTTCGAGGCCGAGGCTGACGCGATCACCACCGACCAGATCATCGACGAGATCCTGGAGCACGCGAAGAAGGAATCCTAGGCATGGCGGCCCTGCTCGATCCCCCGCTCCTGCGCCGGCTCGAAGCGCTCGCGCTGCGCGTGCGCCGAGCGGTCAGCGGGCAGATGGGCGGGGAGCGCCGGTCCACGGCTCGGGGCCGCTCGGTGGAGTTCGCCGATTTCCGCAGCTACTCGCCCGGCGACGACTTCCGCCTGATCGACTGGAACGCGTACGCGCGACTCGACCGGTTCATGCTTCGTCTGTTCGTCGCTGAGCAGGAGTTGCCGTTGAGCATATTCGTCGACCTCAGCGGCTCGATGGATTGGGGCCGCCCGAACAAGGCGGCGACCGCCAGACGGCTTGCTGGTGCGATCGCGTACGTGGCTCTCGCGGCGCTCGATCGCGTGCGCCTGACCGTGTTTGCGGAGGGGCCCACGTCCGGCGGCGCCCCGTATCGGGGCCGACGCGCGGTTGCGAACCTGTTCTCCCGGCTCCAATCCTTTCCGGTTGGGGGCCCGACCGACTACGGCCGGCTGGTGTGGCCGATTGCAAGGCAGCGCCCCGGTATGACCGTCCTCATCAGCGACGGGCTGGGCGAGTCCTCGATCGATCCTGCGATTGCCGCTCTCGGACGCGCCCGCCAGGAAGGCGTCGTCCTGCAGTTGCTCGCGCCTCAGGAGATCGCACCAGACTGGACCGGCGATGCGCGATTGAAGGACTCCGAGACCGGAGTCGAGCGCGAGTTCACGTCCACCCCGGTCACCCAGGCGGCTTACCTCGCCGCGCTCGCACGGCGGACCGACGAGATCGAACATTCAGCGCACCGTCAGGGCCTTCGCTTTGCAAGGCTCTCAACCGACCAACCGATCGAGGACATGGTGCTGAGGACGTTGCGGCGTCTCGGACTGCTTTCGTGACCTTCCTGGCGCCGGCTGCAGCCGCCCTTGCGCTTACCCTCCCGGTCATCGTCGCGCTGTACTTCCTGCGGATCCGCAGGCCGACGAGGGTAGTGCCCGCGCTCAACCTCTGGCCGGACGAGATCCGCGATCGACAGGCCAACATTCCTTGGCAGCGACTTCGATTCAGCTGGCTCCTGATGCTTCAGTTGCTTGCAGCAGCCGTGCTTGTGGCGGCCGCGGCGCAGCCGGCAGTTTCTGCGGGGACCAGCCTCGCCCGGCACTCGGTGGTTCTCCTCGACGTATCGGCGTCGATGCAGGCCCAGGATGTGCAGCCGTCCCGCCTGGACGAAGCCAAGCTGGAAGTCGGCGGACTCATCGACCAGCTAGGCCCGCAGGATCGGATGACCCTGATCGCCCTGGGCTCCGTGCCGCGGGTGGTTGCGTCTGTGGCCGGCGACCCGGAGGCGCTCCACCGCGCCGTCAGCGACATGGGCGCACAAAACGGCGCGGCCGACCTCTCAGGCGGTCTGGCCCTGGCGGCGGGCCTTGTCAGGCCTGGCGACGACGCGCGAGCGTATCTGTTCAGCGACGGAATCGTCGGCCCCATCCGCACCGACGTCGCCAGCAGCCTTCCGTTTCCGGTCGAGTACCACCGCGTCGGCGTATCCGGCGAAAACGTGGGCATGACCTCGCTCGTGGTCCGGACCGGGGCCCAATCGCGTGCGGCCTACTTGCACATACAGAATTTCGGCCAGCAGTCGCGTTCGTTCAGCCTGGAGTGGCGCGCGGACAGCCGGTTGGTCGACGTGCGCAAGCTGACGCTCGCAGGCGGCCAGGCTCAGGACCTGGTGCTGCCAGTGCCGTCCGACGCGACGGTCGTGTCCGCACACATAGACGCTGGCGACATCTTCGCTCTCGACGACACCGTCAGCGCGGTCGCAAGCACGCCGCGAGCGTTTCGAGTACTGCTTGTAACCCCAGGCAATGTGTTCCTCCAACAGGCCTTGAGCTTGCGCACGGACATCCAGCTCGACGTGATCGCTCCCGCGGCCTACAAATCATCGGCGCCGTACGCGATGAGCATCTTCGATGGCTACGCGCCGCAGGCATTACCGGACGGGCCGTTCATCTTGATCAACCCGCCGGCCGGCAGCCCGCTCGCGGGGGGTACTCCGATCGGAATTGGACGCGTGCGGGCTCTCGATGCCGGAGACCCGCTGCTCACCAATGTCGATCTGCAGGACGTGCACATCGCCCGCAGCCAGGATCTTCGCGCCAGCAGATTCGGTCGCCCGCTCATCACCAGCCTGCAGACCCCGCTCGTGCTCGTGCGCGACGAACCCTTTCGACAGGTTCTGTTCGGCTTCGACCTGCACGAGTCCGACCTTCCCTTGCGGATCGCCTTTCCCATCCTTGTGCAGAACCTCAGCGAGTGGATCTTGCCTCCGAGCGTGCCGAGCCACAGCTTTCATCCCGATGAACCGGTCACGATCGTGCCGGAGACGGGTGCCACCTCGGTGGCGGTGTTGCGGCCGGACGGCAGCCGGCGCTCGCTCGCGGGCGGTTCGATCGCCACCTTCGGGGACACCGATCTGACAGGTTTGTACACGGTCGAGCAGGTAGTGGCAGGGAAGGTCGACAGGTCGTGGTTCACAGTCAATCTCTTCTCCGAGCAGATCTCCCAGCTCAAACCGGCCGACCGCCTCACGCTGCCTCCGGTCACCAGCACGACTGCGGTTCATTCGGCGCATCGGGGCCAGCTCGAGGTGTGGCCCTGGATCGCCCTGGCTGCGCTCGTTATCGTCGTCCTCGAGTGGCTGGCCTTTCATCGTGGGCTTTGATCTCACCCGTCCCCTTTTCCTGGGGGCGGGCGCTGTGGCGCTGGCGGCGATCATCATCGTCTGGCTGCGCCTCGCGCCACCGCTGGCGCCTCGCCGCGCACGTATCTCGCTCGGCCTCCGTGCTCTAATCGTCCTGCTCCTCTCTGGAGCCCTGGCGGGATTTGAGCTGCAGACCACGCCGTCCTCGCAGTCCTTGATCATCGTGGCCGACCGGTCGGCCAGCGTTCAAAGCGCGCAAGACACAGAGCTCGCCACTGTGCAGCACATCCTCGCGGCGCGCGGGGGTGACAATCGCGTCGGGGTCGTGAGCTTCGGCCGCGATCCTCAGGTCGAGGTGAATGCAAGCACCGACCCGCAGTTCAGCACCTTCCAGGGTCAACCGAATGTCCACTACACCGACGTGGCCACCGCGCTCCAGCTGGCTGGGTCGCTCCTACCCGGCGATACGCGCCGGCACATCGTGCTGGCCAGCGATGGGAGGGCAAACCTCGGCGACGCCGTCGGCGAAGCGCGCCTCCTGCAGGCCGAGGGAGTGCGGGTCGATACCGTGGCGATCAATGTTCCGATTGGCCCAGAAGTGCTGGTGGACCGTCTCGACGCCCCGCGCTCGCTGGTTTCCGGAGAGCGGGCCGACGTCAACGCAATCATCGTCAGCAACACGGACACCGCGGCCACGGTGCGCTGGTATCTCGACCGGACCCTCATCAACACAGTGCAGCTACAGCTGAAAGCGGGGGAGACCACCCTCGCGCAAACGGTGGAGCCGGCCCAACCCGGCTTTCACTCGGTGCGCGTGGTCATCGATCCTGTCATCGATTCGTATGCGGAGAACAACCTCGGCGAGGCTTTGATTCAGGTCGTGGGACCGCCTCGAGTTCTCCTGGTCGAGGACACGCCAGGCGGTACAGCCAGCCTCGAAGCGGCGCTGCGCTCGACCGGCATCCTCACGACGACAGTCGCCACAGCGCAGATTCCACGATCCTCGGCCGAGCTCGCGGCGTACTCGGCGGTCGTGCTCGTCAATGTGCCGGCGTCAAGTCTCGGCCAGGACGAGATGGTGCTCCTGCAGGCGGTCACGCGCGACCTCGGACTCGGCCTGGTCGTCATTGGCGGATCGGACAGCTATGGTCCCGGTGGCTACGCCGGCACGCCGTTGGAAACGGCGCTGCCGGTGCAGATCCTGCTGCCCCAGAACACGTTGAAGCCCCCGGTCGCTGTGATGCTGGTGTTGGAGAGCAGCGAGGGCCAGCAGGGCGACCAGGTCATCCGCGGCGCGGCGGAGGCGGTCATCGACCAGCTCACGCCGCGGGATAGTGTCGGCGTCACCAATGGCGCCATGGGCAACATCGTGGTTCCGCTCTCTCCGCTGACCGACAAGGCGAAGATCAAAAAGCAGATCGAGGCGATGAACCTTGGCGATCCGCCGACCTACGTGCCAGATCTGAACGCTGCCGACAAGGAGCTGGCGAAGACTACGGCGTCCCTCAAGCACATCATCATGCTCGGCGACGGCGACGCTCTCGATGCCTACCAACCAGTCATCGAGACCATCCATGGACATGGCATCACCGTCTCGACTGTGGCCGTTGGGTCCGACCCCAACGGCGCTGCCACCATGCAGGCCATCGCGGGTTGGGGGCATGGTCGCTTCTACCAGAGCAACAGCATCAAGGACGTGCCCCAGATCTTTCTCAAAGAGACGAATGAGGCGCTCAAGCCATGGGTGGTGGAAGGCCAGATCAACCCACGTTTGTCGTCGCTGGCCGACGTTTTGCCTGGGGTTCCGCTCGACTCATTTCCTGCCCTCACGGGCTATGTGGCGACCACGCCGCGTGCAGCCGCGGACGTCGTGCTCAAGAGCCCGCAAGGCGACCCTCTGCTCGCGACCTGGGAGTACGGCCTGGGTCGAGTGGTCGCGTGGACCAGCGACGCGCAGGGACGATGGACCGCGGACCTGCTGCGCTGGCCGTCGGCCAATCGGTTCTTCGGCGACCTGGTTCGATACAGCCTGCCGCAGTCGGCGGATCCCGCCCTGCAGGTCGAGACGCAGGTGCAGGGAGATCGCACACACTTGCTGGTCACCGCGCCATCCTCTTCGGGTGAGGCGGTCAGCGTCAGCGCAGTGATGCCCGACCTCTCAGGAGCGACGCTGACTCTGTCGCCAACCGGCCCAGGCCGGTTCGAGGGCGACCTTCGCACGGACCAGGTGGGGAGCTACCTACTGCACGTCACGGACTCTGTCGGCGGTGTGGCCAAGCACGCCAACACGATCGGTCTGGTCGTGCCCTACTCGCCTGAGTACCGCAACCTTGGCACCGACACCGCGACCTTGAGCGCCATCGCTCGGGCGGGCGGCGGCGTGCTGCTGACCGACGTTTCGACCGCCTTCAATCTGACCGTGCCGCCGGTCCATGCGGTGCTGCCGATCAGCGAGCTCTTGCTGGTGATCGCCATCCTGCTGTTTCCGATCGACATCGCTTTGAGGCGGTTCGTGTTCAGCAGCGAGGACCTACCGGCGTGGCGTGCGGCGTTCGAGCGTGCGCCGTCGCCTGAGCTTCCCGCCGAGGCCACTGTGACCCGACTCAAAGAGCGCGTGTCTGGCGTTCGCACGGCCCGCAAAACGAAACCGCCGCCTTAGCCTCCGATGCTGGCGTGGCGCCGCTACGCGGTCTGCGCGGCCGGAGCGATGGCCACAACCGTCCAGCCGTTTTGCTGCCTGGGCGGTGGCAACAGGGTCTTGCAGTAGCGGCAGATGCGCCCCGTGTCGATGTCGATCGGGGCCCCGCAGATCGGGCACTCGGGGCGGACCTGGGCGGAAGTCAAAGCCCCCGCGGGCCGGCTAAAGGTCCAGTACTCGGAGAAGGGCATCACCGGCGGCATCTGGATCGCATCGGGGTTGTCGTCCTCCGCCATCGTGTACTGCATAGCGACGCACTGAAACAGGACGGTGATGTTGTCGCCGGCTTCGGTACGCTCAGCCGCCGCCACGCTGGACTGCCTGATGTCCAGGAGGTCGTAGTTGTGGACCGCGCCGCGCGAGTCCAGGCTCATGATGTCCGAGCGCAGATCGTCGTAGACGGAATCGGAAACGAGATCGCGCATGTCGGCGGGCTCTTTCGCCTGCAGCGCCGACTTGACGGCGAACAACGACTTACCGGCTTGCGCGAGAAATGCGTTGACGTCGAAATCAGGGTCGGCGGCCTGGATCTGACCGAGGCCGATGGCGGGGTCCGTCAAAGAGCTGCGTGTGGCTGCTCGGCGCCGCAACTCGGACAGAACTTCGCGCCCGCCGCGACCTGGGTCCCGCATTTGGGACAGGGCGCCGTCCGCGTCGCACCGGCCGCCGAGAATACCGCCCCGGCCAGGCCCATGCCCGCGATGACCGCCGGCGCGGAACCCTCGCCGCCCTTGGCGGCGCCCTCGCCGATGCCTTCGATCGCCTCACCCGCGGCGGCGCTCTGGAAGCTGCCGGCCAGCTTTGTGTACTGCACGTCGCGGCGGTACTTCTTGAGCGTCTCCTCATCCTCCGGCTTGATCGAGATGACGAAGTTGCCCATCCGGGCGACGCTGATGCCATAGCCGTCGAGAACCTTCGCTGCGGCAGCGAGGACCTCCTGCTCGATCAGGGCGTTCTGGCTGGCGATGCCGAGAATCGGCCACCGCTCGTTGCTGATGTGCGTCACGACGTCGGTGCGAAAGACCTTGAGCAGCTGATCGCGCATCCAGTCGGTGATCTGGTCATTGCTCTGGAAGTTCTGTGTGCCCACGAGGTTGACGATCAATCGGTCGGGGGCCACAACCTTGAGCGAATAGTCTCCGAACACGCGCAACCCGATCGCAAGGCCCGTCTCGGGATCGACCACGTTGTCGACCATGCCGCCGAAAGGCAGATTTGCGAATTCGCGGGTCGACACGAAATAGAGCTCGGTCTTGAAGTACTTGCCGCCGGTGGCGGCGTCGACCAGGTTGCCCAGGAACGGGATCTCACTGGAGTCCAGGGTGCTCACGCCCGGCTGGATCACCCCGTTGACCTTGCCGTCGCGGAAGAAGACAGCCAGCTCGTCCTGCTCGACTGTGAGCTGGGTGCGGTTGCGGATGTTGGTGTCAGGCCATTTGAAAACGATCGACTGCTTGTACGCGTCCGGGCGCACGATGAACTCGCGGCGGAGATTGCTGAAGATGCCCATCAAGTGCCCACAGTACTCTGCGGAACCCTGGCCCGTACTTCCTTAGGCTGGGTTGGGGGGAGGCGGCATTTCGGGCGGCGGCCCCGTCAAGGCGATCGCCGGAGGCTCCGCGGCAGGCGGCCCGCCCGCGGGCCACGGAATATCGGCCGGCGCGGCGGCCGGCGCCGTCGCCGGGACGACAACCGGGCCGCGTACGAACAGCCACGGCGTGATCTTGGCAAGTGCGAATCCAAGTGCGACTGCCACCAGCCC
>CATPBF010000027.1 GCA_955652585.1 Candidatus Dormiibacterota bacterium
CCATAACGAGTGAGCAGCGCCGCCGGGACCCCGAGCTGATCGCGCTTGGCCTCATCCCCGTACGCGATCACGCCGCCCAGAAAGTACGCGGAGCTTCCCGGCCGGTCGGTGATGAGCGTCCCCAGCATCCCGCCGGTGCACGACTCCGCCACCGAAACGGTGAGCCTTTCCCGAGCCAGCGTCGAACCCAGCTCCTCGGCCAGCGGGTCGACATGAGGTTGTGAGGCCGCCGCACCGCTGCTCAATCCGATCAGATGGCGGTACCGCACCAGGTAATCGATCCCGCTCACGATCGTGAAGACCACCGCCACGGCGACCGCCACCGCGGCGATCAGGACCAGATCCGGGTACGGCCGCTGCAGGATGAGCAGCGCTACGGCGGCCATCTGTGTGACCGTCTTGGTCTTGCCCAGCGGAGCTGCGGAGATCACGCGACCCTGGCTCGCGCCCACCGACCGCAAGATGGTGATCAGAAGCTCGCGCGAGAAGATGACCACTACCACCCACGCGGCGACCAGTCCCTCCTGGACCAGGACGATCAAAACCGAGAGCACCAGCAGCTTGTCCGCGAGCGGGTCGAGGAACTTGCCGAGATCGCTGACCATGCCGCGCCGGCGGGCGATCTGGCCGTCGAGCGTGTCGGTGAGGGAGGAGACGACGAACAGCGCGGCCGCGAGCTGGTCGTGGCCGGGAAAGCGCAGGAGCAGGAGCGCCATCAAAAGCGGGATCGCTGCCAGCCGGCTCAGGGTCAGAAGGTTGGGAAGGTTCACTAAGAAGAAGTGTGCGACGACGGGGACGGCGACGGCAGCGGTGTCGCCGGCGGGCTGGAGATTGCCGGTGTCGCGGGTGCGGTGACGATCGTGCCTCGCTGGTCGGCCTCGATCTGGCGCCACGCATAGGTGGTGAACGCGCCGGCCAGCAGAATCAGGCCGACCGCAGCCGCCGCCGGGCCGGTGAGCACGAGGCGCGGCCGAGGGTCGAGCATGCCCAGGCCGATATCCTGGCGTGGGTCTCGAGCCGGCTGGTGCAGCCTGGCCACGAGCGATTCCTCGTCCAGTCCCAGGTAGCGGGCGTAGGTGCGGAGGTAGCCGCGCGCGTAAACAGGCGCCGGTAGCAGCTCCGGCTCATCGGCTTCGAGCGCGATCAGGTGCTCGAGCCGGATGTGGGTCGCCGACGCGGCTTGCTGGAGGCTGAGGCCGCGCTCGCCACGCTTGGCGGCGAGGAAGGCCCCAGGAGTCACGGTTGCGACCGTCTCCTCATTCGAGTCCGATCTTCTCGAGGAGATCGTCGACGTCGGGCAGGTTCATCAAGACCTCGCGCGACTTGGACCCCTGGTAGCCACCGATGACTCGATGCTCGGCCAGCTGATCGACGATGCGGCCCGCACGCGAGTAGCCGACGTTGAACTTGCGCTGCACGAGCGACACCGATGCCCCGCCCTCGGCGGCGACGGCCCGTGCGGCCCGCGCGAACAGAGGATCCAGCTTGCGCTCGGGGGTCTCGCCTCGCTCCCACTCCGTGCCGGCTCCCTCTTCGAGGATCTCCTCCATGTAGCGGGGCGGGCCTTGCGAGCGCCAGAAGTTGACAACCGACTCGACCTCGGGATCGCTGACGAACGCGCCCTGGATGCGCGTCGGCTTGCCGGCATCGACCGGCTGGTAAAGCATGTCGCCGCGGCCAAGAAGCTTCTCTGCGCCACCCGTGTCGAGGATGACCCGGCTGTCGACCTGCGATCCCACCGCGAACGCGATGCGAGAAGGGATGTTGGCCTTGATGAGACCCGTGATGATGTCGGTGGACGGCCGCTGCGTGGCGATGACAAGGTGGATGCCGACCGCGCGTGCCAGTTGGGCGATGCGACAAATCAGCTCCTCGATCTCGCCCGCGGCGACCATCATCAAGTCGGCCAGCTCGTCGATGACGATCACCACATATGGAAGCTGGCGCGCGAGGCGCTGGGTGGCCTTCTCGTTGTAGGCGGCGATGTTGCGCACGCCCTCGGCCGAGAACAGCTTGTAACGGCGGTCCATCTCTGCCACCGCCCAGCGCAGGGCAGCCGCGGCCTGGTGCGACTCGACGAGCACTGGCAGAGCCAGGTGAGGCAAACCGTTGTAGTTCGTGAGCTCCACGCGCTTGGGATCGATGAGCAGCAAACGCAGATGGTCGGGCGTGACCTGGAACAGCAGGCTTGTGATCAAAGCGTTGATGCATACGCTCTTGCCCTGGCCCGTGGCTCCAGCGATCAGCAGGTGCGGCATGCGTGTCAGGTCGCCGACGATCGATTGGCCCGACACATCGTTGCCAAGGGCGAGCGCCAGCTTGTGCGTGCCTTCGCGAAAAGCCGCCGTCTCCAGCACCTCGCGGATGGTGACCAGGCTCATCGACTTGTTCGGCACCTCGATGCCGACCGCCGCTTTGCCGGGGATGGGCGCCTCGATGCGAAGCGGCGCGGCGGCGAGAGCGAGCGAGAGATCGTTCTGCAGCGCAGTAATCCTCTTGACCTGGACACCCGGGCCGGGTTGCAGCTCGTACTGGGTCACCGCGGGGCCGGGGTTGACCCCGACGACCTTGCATGACACGCCAAACGTCTCGAGTGTGGCCTCGATGATCTTGACGTTGCGCTTGATCTCGTCGGCCATGCGCTCGCGCCGGGCGGTCACAGTGTCGAGGAGCGCGACCGAAGGCAGCTTCCAGTCGATCTCGGGTAAATCGTCCACAGGCTCGGCGACGACGCGCAGCGCCGCCGGCTTCTCGGCGGCGGGCTCCGGCTCCTCGTCATCATCCGTGTGCTTCGTCTCGAGCGACCTGACGGTTTCCTCCTCGGTCTCGACCTCCCAGCTGCGCAGCGAGGCGGCGACCGGAGGGTAGGCCGGCCCCACGTCCTCGGCGGCTGCGACAGGCGTTGCCTTGGCCGCAGGTTTGGCCTGTTCCGCGGGAGCGGCGACCAGCTTCTCCAGCCTTCGTCGCTCGGCGAACGCCGCCCGCATCGTCTTGACGACCGCCGCGATCAGTGAGCCGGGACTGAAATGGATCGTCACGATCAGTCCGATCACGAGCCCGGCTACCAGGAGCGCCCATGCGCCCCAGGTCCCCGCCAGCCCGACCATGACGCTGTCGATCGCTCGCCCGACCGACCCGCCTGCCGACGCCGCGAGCCCGAACAGGCCGACCAGTGCGATGACGGCGATCGTGCCCGCGAGCACGTCGAGCGCTCGAGGCCGAGGTGCCCGAGGCCACAGCATGTAGGCGCCCAGAGCTATCGCGGCCGCCACCGGGACGAACCAGGCCCGGCCGAAGCTCGACACCAGCCACTGCTGGAGCCCCGTGAGAATCGACCCGGCGTGGCTTGCCACTGCCAGCCCGCCAAGCAGGCCCGCAAGGATCAGCAGGACGCCGACGATCTCCCGGACCTGGCGCGGCGAGAGGTGTGGGCGCCTGGGGGTGCGCTTGGAGCGGGCTGAGCGAGAGCGCGCGGACGAGCCGCGGCGGGCGCGGTTCGCGTGTGAGCGTGAGCTTCGTGAGTTGGTGCGACGCATGCTGGCCTGCCCGTCAGGCCGGGCTCACCGGATTCTACACCCGGCCGGGCGGGACCCCTGAACCGGGGCGAGCCTTCGAGCGATACTCTCCAAATGGCCGTCGATCCCTTCGCCGACGCCGAGACGCGCTATCGCCTGCTGGTCGACGAGCGCCGCAACGGCGGCCTTCAGGCCCGAGCCTTCCGGCTGGCGGTCCGCGACCTCGCGGTCCTGGACGGTGAAGGGAGGCGATGGATGCTCGGTCCCGAGGACGGCATCTGGTACCGTCGCGAACGCGAACGATGGCTGCAGGCAGACCCGCCTCGACGCCTGGTGTGCGCATCGTGCGGCCATCACAACCTCGGACGTCACAGCTTCTGCGTCGAATGCGGAGCGAGGCTGAACCGCTAGGTCCTTCGAGGCGAGGGCTATTTGATCGGGTGCGTCGACGCCCACCAGATGCCGCCGGTGAGAGCCGCGGCCAACGGCACGAGCGCTGCCAGGAGCCACAGCCGCCACCAGAACGGCCGGTCCAGGCCACGCACGAGCTCGTGGCCGCAGAACCCGCAGTACCGGTCGAAGGGGCCGGCGATGCCTCGACAGCTTCCACATTGATGCAGCTGCAGTCCGCAATGGCCACATCGCGACTCCTCGGAGTGGTCCATGACCACCATCGCGGGTTGATCGCAGCGCGGGCATAGGCTCGGGGCGACGAGCGCGAGCGGTGGGAGTTTCATCGGTCTAGATCTCTGTGATCACGGGAATCACCATCGGGCGGCGGCGGGTCTGTTTGTAGACCGTCCTCGAGACGGCGTCGTGGATCGCCTCGTTGAGCAGGTTGACGTCTGCGTGCGTGTTTGCAAAGTGGGCGATGCTTTCCGTGACGGCTCTCCTCGCATCCGCCATGAGTTTGGCCGAAAGCTCGGGCTCGATGACGCCTCGCGAAACCAGGTCGGGGCCGGCGCGCACTGTGGCCGTATCGCGATCGAGAACCAGCGTCACGACGAGGATCCCATCCTCGGCGAGATGCCGTCGGTCGCGAAGAACGGCTTGCTCGACGTCTCCCACGCCAAGCCCGTCTACGAAGACCAGCCCGGTGCCAACCTTGTCGCCGCGCCGTATCGAGTCGCGGTCCAGCTCGACCGTCTGGCCATCTTCGACCACAACGATGTGATCGGCATCGATCCCGGCCTCACGCGCGATGTCAGCGTGCTGATACAGCTGGCGGTACTCCCCATGCACGGGGATGAAGTATTGCGGGCGCACTGCGTCGATCATCTCCCGCAACTCGTCCTTCTGCGCGTGGCCGGTCACATGAACATGACCGACTTCCGAGTAGAACACGTGCGCCCCATGCCGGTAGAGGTTATTGACTGTCTGGTGCACCATGCGCTCGTTCCCAGGGATCGGGCGGGCCGAGATGACAACCCAGTCTCCTTTAAGTACGTTGACCAGCGGGTGGCGCTGCGCGGCGAAACGCGCGAGCGCCGACATCGGCTCGCCCTGGCTGCCGGCGGTAAGGAGCAGCAGCTTCGAGGGCGCTACCTTGTCCGCGTTCTCGAGCTGGACCGTGAGGCCTTCGGGCACCTTGAGGAAACCGAGCTCGCGCGCGGTCTTGAAGTTGGTCTGCAGGCTGCGCCCGACCACCGCGACCTTGCGATCGAACTGCACCGCCATCCTGACGAGGTGCTGGATGCGGTGGATGTTCGACGCGAAGTTCGCCACGACGATGCGCCCGGGCGCTTCGCCGAAGATGCGCTCGAACGGCGCATGCAGGTCTCGCTCCGACCCCGAGCGGCCCGACCTTTCGGCGTTGGTGGAGTCGCTGAGTAGGAGCAGCACACCGTCGTCGCCCAGGCGGCGGAAGCGTTCCATGTCGGTCGGATGGCCGTCGGGAGGATCGGGATCAAGCTTGAAGTCGCTGGTATAGATGACGCGGCCGACCGGGGTCTGGATCGACAGCGCGACGGCATCCGGAATCGAGTGGCACACGGCCACTGTCTCGACGCGAAATGGGCCTAGCTGCACCGTATCGCCCACGCGGACCTCGCGGAGGTCCGCCTCGCGCAGGATTCGGTGCTCCTTCAGCTTGGGCTTGACGAGCCCAAGCGTCAGCCGCGTGCCGTAAACAGGGACGTTGAGCTTCTTCAAGGCATATGGAAGCCCGCCGATGTGGTCCTCGTGGCCGTGGCTGAGAAAGATGCCCAGCACCTTGCGGCCGCTCTCCAGCAGATACGAGATGTCAGGCAGGACCAGGTCGATGCCAAGCATGTCGTCCTGCGGGAACATGAGCCCGGCGTCGACGACCAGGACCTGGTTCTCCCATTCGAGGGCCCACATGTTGATGCCGACCTCGCCAAGGCCGCCCAGCGGCAGGTACCGAAGCCGCGATGCGCCAGTAGGGGCCCCCGCGAACTCACGCCGCACGCTCTGAGTTCGTGGGGATTTCACAACAGGCGCAGCTGCTCGGCTTCCTGCTTAGGGACTGGCAGAGGTTCCGGCGGAGGCGGGGGCGCCAGCAGCTTGTCAAGGTATGCCTTGACGCGGTCGAAGTCGTGTTCGAGGTCGGCGACCAGCGCGCCGTTGTGGAGCGCGGCGGCAGGGTGATACAGCGGCACGTAAGCCACGTCGCCGCGGCGCACGAGGCTGCCATGGATGCGCGAGATCGATCCCTGGCCGGGGAGCAGTCGCTCCAACGCATGACGGCCGAGGACGAGCACGACCTTGGGCTTGATCATCGCCAGCTGGCGGATCAGATAGGGCGAGCAGGACTCGGCCTCATTCGGCATCGGGTCGCGATTTTGGGGCGGGCGGCACTTGAGCACGTTGGTGATATAGACGTCGGAGCGGCCCAGGCCGATACGCGCCAGTAGGGTGTCCAGCAATTTGCCCGCAGCCCCGACGAACGGCTCGCCCTGACGGTCCTCGTTGAAGCCGGGCGCCTCGCCCACGATCATGATGTCGGCCGGGCACGGTCCTATTCCGGGCACGGCCTGCGTGCGCGTCGCGTGAAGACCGCATTTGACACACGCGCGAACCTCGGTGTGGAGTTGCTCGAGCTCGAGCGATGCGCTAGGCGACTTTCACTCCCGTCTTGAATGTGATCAGGTTCCCGGCCTCTCGAACCGTCTGCATCACGGACTTGAGCTGATCGTCGGTGAGCGGAACCAGAGGGAGGCGGAACGGGCCGGCCGGAAAGCCCATGGCGTTGATGACCGACTTGATCGGCACAGGGTTGGCCGCGGTGGTCATGAGCGTCTTGATCACGGGCAGCAGCCCCTGGTGAATCTTCATCGCGGTCTGGTTGTCAGCTTGGTCGTGGGCCTCGATCATCCTCTTCATCGCACGCCCGGCTATGTGCGAGACGACGCAGATGACGCCGTCGCCGCCGACCGCAAGCAGCGGCAGCGTCCAGCTGTCGTCGCCGCTCCACACCTTGAAGTGCTCCGGCTTGCCGGCACAGACAAGGCCGATTTGATCCATGTCGCCGCTGGCCTCTTTGACACCGATGACGCCAGGCAGCTGCGCGCATCGCAGCGTCGTCGCCGCCGACATGTTGATCGCGGTGCGGCCCTGGATGTTGTACATGATCGTAGGGCCGACCTCCGAGATCGCCTTGAAGTGCTGGTACATGCCCTCTTGCGGAGGCTTGTTGTAGTAGGGGACCACCGCAAGCAGAGCGTCAGCGCCCGCCTTCATCGCGCGCTCGGAGAGCTTGACTGAGTGGTGGGTGTCATTGCTGCCAGTGCCGGCGACGACCGAGTGGCGCGGGATCGCCTTCTTGATTGCCTTCAGCAGTTCGATCTTCTCGTCATCGCTGAGAGCGGGCGATTCACCCGTCGTCCCAGACACGACCACCCCGTCGGATCCGTCCGCGACGAGCAGGACAGCGAGCTTCTCGGCCGCCTCATAGTCCACCGACCCGTCGGATTTGAACGGGGTGAGCATGGCCGTGAGCAGACGTCCGATATCGGTTGCCATCAGATAACCCCCATTTCAAGGGCGCGCTCGGCGATCTGAACCGCGTTGAGCGCGGCTCCCTTGCGCAAATTGTCGGAGACCAGCCAGATGATCAACCCGTGGCTGGACGAGAGGTCTTCTCGAATGCGGCCAACATACACCTCGTCTTTGCCGGCGACGTGGTGGGGTGTCGGGTAGATCTTGGCGTGCGGGTCGTCCTCAACCAGCACGCCGGGCGCACTGCCCAGAACCAACCGCGCGTCATCCGCGCTCGCCTTTTCGTTGGTCTCGATCAGGACCGACTCGCTGTGGCCGATCGGCACCGGCACGCGGACGCAGGTGGCGGCGATGGGGAGCTCCGCATCATGGAGGATCTTGCGAGTCTCGTGGACCAGCTTCATCTCCTCCTCGTTATAGCCGTCGGCGTCCGGCTTCCAGCCGCCCGGGATCACGTTGTAAGCCAGCTGGTGTGAGGTGGCGGCAACGCTGGGTTCCTTGCCGGCCGCAATGGCCTGGGTCTGGTCTTCGAGCTCGTCCATCAGTGCACGTCCCGCCCCAGAGGCCGCCTGGTAACTGGAGACGACCACCCGCTTGACGCCGAAGCGCGCACGCAGCGGCTCGAGCACCATCGTGAGAGGAATCGTCACGCAGTTCGGGCTGGCGATGATGCCCTCGTTGTCCCGGATGTCCTCGGGGTTCACCTCTGGCACCACCAGCGGCACGTTGGCCTTCATTCGCCACGCCGAGCTCTTGTCGATCACCAGCGCCCCGGCCTCCGCCGCGGCCGGAGCATAAAGAAGAGAGACGTCGGCACCAGCGGCGAACATCACGATGTCGATGCCCTTGAAAACAGTTTCATCCAGATGTCGCAGCGTCAGGTGCTCTCCGTTGAAAGGCACCCGCGCTCCCACAGATCTCTCGGACGCGAACGCGGTCACGCTCGCCACGGGAAACTTTCGTTGGGCCAGGATCTGCAGCAGCTGCTGGCCCACGAGCCCCGTCGCGCCGACGACGGCAACGTTTAGACGCTTGGAGGTGGGCACGGCCTCAGTTTAAGTCGATCCGGGCAGGTATGGCGACTGTGCAGGGGCGATGTAGTGCGAAGCGGCGGCCTGCTGCCGCTGCAGCACGGCGGCCACGAACAGCGGGTGCACGTTGCGAAGCTCGACGACGCGATCGTTCTGCCCAGGAGCCAGCTCCCTCACCTTCGCCCGCGGAGATATCAAGGGTGTGACGACCAGGCGGCCGATGATGCCGGCGGCCAAGAAGAGAATGCCCAGCCAGACAAATACACCCGTAGCCGCCGATGCGGTCGAATCGCTGGAAGAGGATCCGATGATCCAGGCCAGTACCCAGCAGATCGGCCAGGCAATCAACAGGACAAGGGGAAGCCAGAACGCGAGCGTCACGGTCCGGCTGCTGGACCGGGTCAAGGGCAGGTACCCGCTGGCTCGTTGCGACACCGCCGCGACCACGATCGTGAACACGATGAAACCCAGGCCGCCGAGGCAAACGAGGACCAACAGCGCATAGGTCCAATCGGGCGGCGTTGCGAACTTGAACTTCTTCCACGTCTCGGCCGGGCGGCCGGTCATCGCGCAAACCGGAGGGAAGTCGTTCGCCCACAGCTGCGAGGCCCAGACCTGGACCCTACCCAAGTCGCAATCCGAGCAATTCGTCGAGGCCGCGGTAGAAACGCGGCTCGCTGGTCACCTTGCGGATCGCGAGCAGCACCCCCGGCACGTACGCCTCACGGCTCGTGGTGCGGTGGGCGACCGTCAGGGTCTGGCCAGGGAGACCGAAGATCACCTCCTGGTCGGCGACGAATCCGGGCAGCCGGATGCTGTGCACCCCCACGCCCCCCTCCTCCCCGCCGCGAGTGCCCTCGAGCGTGACCTTCTCAGGCAGCTTGTGGGTGAAGGGCTTGCTTCCGCGGCGCGCGGCCAGCCGCTTCGCCGTCGACAGCGCCGTGCCCGACGGCGCATCGAGCTTGGTCGCATGGTGCATCTCGATCACTTCCGCAGCGTCGAAATGAGGGGCGGCGATTTCGGCCAGATGCATCATCAGGACCGCGCCGACCGCGAAGTTGGGCGCGACGATTCCGCCCAGCCGCTTTTCCTTGCATGCGGCCTCGATGCGGTCGATGCCGTCGGCGGCAATCCCGGTGGTGCCGACCACGGGCGCGGCACCTGCCGCGACCGCAGCGAGAGCATGATGCAGCGCGACCGCCGGGCGTGTGAAGTCCACCAGCGCTTGCGGCCGCTTCTCGCGTAGAAACGCGCCCAGGTCGTCGCCCGCGCCGACCCCGCCGACGTATTCGATGTCCGGCTCCGCAGCCAATGCCGCGGCGAGGATCGAGCCGACCTTGCCGCGGTGACCGGCGACCGCGACCCTGATCGGCGCGCTCATCTACCTGCGGCCGCGGCCGCCTCCGCCGTTACGACCCCCGCGGTCGCCCCCGCGGAAGCCGCCTTCCCGCGGCGCGGGCGGTGGGGACGCCAGCGCCGTGGCCATGGCCTCCTTGTCGATCTTCTCCTCGATGGGCTCTCCCTTCGCGCTGAGCTCCTCGATCGCTGCCTGGCGGCTCAGGTTGAGCCGGCCCTGGCTGTCGATCTCGGTCGCCTTGACGACGATCTCGTCGCCCACGTTGGCCACCTCCTCCACCCGCTCGACACGGTGGTCGGTGAGCTTGGAGATGTGAACCAGGCCGTCCTGGTTGGGCAGCACCTCGACGAACGCGCCGAAAGGCATGATGCGAACGACCTTGCCTTTGTAGATCTTGCCCACCTCGACCTCGTCGGTCAGGCCCTTGATCCAGTCGATCGCCTTCTGGCCGGCCTCCTGGTCGACGGCCGCGATGAAGACGCGCCCGTCGTCTTCGACGTCGATCTGGGCGCCAGTCTCCTCGGTGATCTTGCGAATCATCTTGCCTCCCGGGCCGATGATGTCGCGGATCTTGTCGGGGTTGATCTGAATGGTGGTGATGCGTGGCGCAAACGCGCTCATCTCGCTGCGCGGGTGCGGCAGCACGGCCAGCATCTTGTCAAGCACGAAGAGCCTCGCCACACGAGCCTGCTCCAGCGCCTGGGCCAGGATCTCGTGCGTCAGACCCTGGACCTTGATGTCCATCTGCAACGCGGTGATGCCGTCCTTGGTGCCCGCCACCTTGAAGTCCATGTCGCCGAGGTTGTCCTCGACGCCCTGGATGTCCGTGAGCACCGCAAATTTGCCTTCGCGTGTCACGAGGCCCATCGCGATGCCCGCCACCGGGGCCTTGATCGGAACGCCGGCGTCCATCAGCGAAAGTGTCGAGCCGCACACAGCCGCCATAGACGTGGACCCGTTGGAGCTGAGGATCTCCGAGACCAGGCGCATGGTGTAGGGCCACTCGTCGACCGAAGGGATGACGGCAAGCAGGGCTCGCTCGGCGAGCGCCCCGTGACCTATCTCACGACGGCCCGGTCCGCGCAGGGGTCGAGCCTCACCGACTGAGAACGGCGGGAAGTTGTAGTGGTGCATGTAGCGCTTGAACTCGTCCGGCGAAAGTCCATCCAGCTTCTGCTGATCGGACATCGAGCCCAGGGTTGCGATCGTCAGCGCCTGGGTCTGACCACGGGTGAACAGACCCGAGCCGTGCGTGCGTGGCAGGACCCCGACCTCGACAGTGATCTCGCGGACATCCTTGAGGCCGCGACCATCCGGGCGCACTCCCTCTTCGATGATGCGCTGGCGGACACGGTCCTTGACCTTCTTGTCGAACAGCTTGCCGAGGATGTCAGCATGTTCGGGGAACCGCTCGCCGAGCTCGGCGATGGTGCGCTTGCGCAGCTCATTGACCGCCGCCTCGCGGGCGGCCTTGTCGGGGTTGAACGCCGCTGAGTCGAGGCGCAGGGCGAGGTACTCGCTGACCACCTCGACGATTTGCTGTGGAAATGGCGGCGGGGTGTACTCGAACTTTGGCTTGCCGACCTCGCGCTGCAGCTCGAGCTGTCCGGCGCACACCTGCTTGATCGCCTCATGCGCCATCTCGAGCGCTTCGAGGACGACCTGCTCGCTCACGCCCTTGGCCCCCGCTTCCACCATGAGGATCGCGTCCGCGGTGCCTGCAACTACGAGGTCAAGCTCGGACTCGCCGATGCGCGACATCGGCGGGTTGACGATGAGATGGCCGTCCAGGTGGCCCATACGGACCGCCCCGACCGGTCCCGCGAACGGGATGTCCGAGATCGTCAGCGCGGTCGACGCGCCGTTGATGCTCAGGATCGTCGGGTCGTTTTCCTGGTCGACCGAAAGCACGGTCGACACCACCTGGACATCCAGCCGGAACCCATCCGGGAACAGCGGCCGCAGCGGCCGATCGGTGAGCCGGGACGCGATGATGGCCGCTTCGCTCGGCCTGCCTTCGCGGCGCATGAACGCGCCGGGGATTTTGCCCGCCGCGTACAGCTTCTCCTCGTAATCGCACGTGAGCGGGAACCAGTCGATACCCTCTCGAGGCTCCTTCGCCATCACGGCGGTGCTCAGGACGACCGAGTCGCCCTGCCGGATCACCACCGCCCCGTTCGCCTGTTCGGCCACCCGGCCGGTCTCGATCGAAAGCCGCTTGTCGGCGACCTCAACGTTTTTCGTGACTATTGCCACGTGACTACCTCCATGGGAGGGTGCCCTTTGGGCGCATCCTGGGTCATGTTCCTAGCAGCTGCCGATCAAACCTATGGCTTTGATTGAGAGCTTCTAAGAGCTGACCCGCGCGACCGCGAGCCCTCCCGAATCCAACTGGCTGCCGGCTATCTCCTGATCCCGAGCTTGCCGACGAGCGCGCGATACCGCTCCACGTCGGTGTCCCTCAGGTAGTTCAGCAGTCGCCGTTGCTTGCCAACAAGGAGGAGTAGGCCGCGGCGCGAGTGATGGTCCTTGGCGTGCGTCTTCAGGTGCTCGGTGAGCTCCCGGATGCGCGTCGTCGAGAGCGCGATCTGGACCTCGGGCGAGCCCGTATCCTTCTCAGCTCGCCGGTACTCGGCGATCACTTTGCTCTTGACTTCAGTCTCTGCTGCCAAACCGAATCGAAATTATACCGGCCCAGGGGTGACCACCGTAGAGGGGTCCCCGCGAACTCACGCCGTAAGGCTCCGAGTTCGTGGGGTTATTAAGTGACGAATTCGACGCTGCCATCGGAGCGCGGATCCGCACCCGCGCGCCATGCCCGCGGACCGTCAATGACGATCGCGTGGGCATGGCCGAGTGAGTGATGCCCGGCCGGCATCAGCTCGATCTTGAGCCCCGACCGATTGAGATCACGCGCGTCGGGGTCGTCGGCCTCGACCGAAATCACCTCGCCGCCCGCCTGAACGCGCACTCGCGGCCGGGCCACCGCTTCCGCGGGCTCAAGCCCCCGGTCCACCAGGTTGATCAGGACCTGGGTCTGCAGCTGCGGCTGGCCGTCGCCCCCCATCGATCCGTACACGATTGCGGGGCGGCCGTCGCGCGCGGCCATCGCCGGGATCAGCGTGTGCATGGTCCGCTTCTTCGGCTCGAGCCGATTGACGTGCTTGGGATCGAGCTTGAAGTAGGAGCCGCGGTTCTGGAGCAGCATGCCCGTGCCTTCGGCCACGATCCCGGAGCCAAACCCATAAGCGACGCTCTGGATTAGCGACACGAGATTCCCATGCTCATCGGCGGCACAGAGATAGATGGTGTCGCCCCCGTCCTGCATCTCCCCCGGCGCGACCGCAGCATGTCCAGGTTCGAGAAACGGCTCCAGCGGAGTAACAGAGAATTCGGGGTCGGTGATGTAGCGGTCACGGAGCGGGTAGCACTCGTCGCGGATCTGTTTGAAGGCGGTGACGAAGCCAACTCCGGGTTGGAGTTGATTGGGAGCGAGGCGGTCCAGCCTGGCCAGCATCGCCAGTGCGGTAAGCCCCTGCGTCGGAGGGGGCAGCTCGAAGACCGTCAGGTCTCGGTAGCGAACACTCAACGGCTCCACCCACTGCGATCTGTGCGCGGCGAGATCCCTCGCGGTCACCAAGCCGTCGCGTCGCTTGATGGCGGCCACGATCGCCGAGGCTATTTCCCCTCGGTAAAACGAGCCGATCCCGCCGCGGCCGATGTCCTGCAGGACCGTTGCGAGGTCGGGGTTGCGAAGCAGCATGCCGCCCTCCATGGGCGGGTAGAGCTCGTGCGCCGCGGGCTCCTTGGCGAGCAACTCGGCGCCTTCCTTGAGAAAGACCGCAAGCCGGTCGGTGATCAGGTAGCCGTCGCGCGCGAGAGCCGCCGCCGGCTCGAGCACCGCGGCCATGCCGAGCGTGCCGAACCGCTCGAGCAGTCGACCCCAGGCCTCGACAGTCCCGGGAACTGTCACGCTGAGCACCCCACGCTCCGGCATGGTCTCGTGACCTCGTTCGCGTACGGCCTCGATCGTCGCCAGCTCACCAGAACGCCCGGCGCCGACGAGTCCAACCGGCGCGCCCGCATTTGCGGGCCAGACGATCGCCATCAGGTCGCCGGCGACCGAGGTCATCTGCGGGTAAACCACGCAGAGCACGGCGTCAGCGGCGATCGCCGCGTCGATGGCGTTGCCGCCGTCGCGCAAGACCTGCGCCCCGGCCTCGGAGGCGAGCCGGTGCGGGGTGGCGATAACCCCCCTCGTCACGCCTGAATTATCGCGGGGTGATGAACTCGATCGCTCCGGGCTGGATCTCGAAGAGGGCAGGCAGAAAGCCGGGATCCTCGCCGTCGAGGTCGATGCGCACTTGCTGAGGCGAAGTCACGGATATGCGCTTGCCGTACATGAATTGGACCTTCGGGTTGTGCTCGTCCATGTGCGCGCCGCTGCGGACCGTGCCAATGCCTCGAATCGTCTCGAGCTTGCCGGCGTTGCCGACGAGGATGACGTCGAAGACGCCGTCAGTCGGCGAAGCTGTCGGCGCCATGCGCATGCCGCCGCCGAAGTACTGGCAGTTGGCGACGACGACCTGTTGGGCTTTGAGGTCGTGAGCCACGCCGTCGACGACCACGTTCATCGGCTTGTTCTTCCAGGCCAGGAGTGACATGAAGGACGTCAGCGTGAACGTCGCGCTGCCGAGTCGCTTGCTGCCGTTGTTGACACGGTGCACTACCTCGCCGCCGAGGCCGGCGTCAGCGATGTTGATGAAATGCCGGACTCCAGTAGAGCCGTCGTTGGCCTTGTAAGAAACGCAGCCCGCGTCGAGCCGGCGCGCGATTCCTGTCCGGAGGATATCGACCGCGGCTTTCGGGTCGAGCGGGATCTTCAAAGTGCGCCTGAAGTCGCCGCCGGTGCCCAGCGGCAGCATCGCCAGGCGGCTGGTCGTCGGGATGGGAGCGCCATTGTGGAAGAAGCCGTTGACGACCTCGTTGAGCGTGCCGTCGCCGCCGACCGCCACGATGACCGGACGTGACTCCCTGACCGCGCGCTCGGCAATCTCGGTCGCCTCGAGCGGCCTCGTGGTCATGGCTGCTTCGAACGGGATCCCCGTCGAAGGCAGCCAGCCCGCGATCGTGGACCACTCGCGTGCGGCGCGCCCCGCGCCGGAGGCGGGGTTGACGATGAACAGTACGTCCGCCACGCTACCGAATGCCTCCGACGGCGTGCGGGTTCATGATCCCGGCCGGATCGATGGCCTCCTTGACCGACCTCCAGACTCGCATCCACCCTCCCATCTCGTCCGCGACCCACCGTGCCCTTACCTGTCCGGTGCCGTGGTGGTGGCTGATGGTAGCCCCTAGCTCCAGCGCCGATGTCATCGCGCCCTCCCAGGCTCGGTTGTAGGTCGACCGAGCGTCTTCTTCCGTATCCCCCGCGCCCGCGAACGAGAAGTAAGCGCAGCAGCCCTGCTCGTAGGCATGACTGAAATGGCATAACGCCACTCCTCCGACCCCTATTGCGGTTTTGACGCGGGCGTGAAGCTCCGGGAGTACGGTCCATGGCGCCGCCAGCTCGATCACGTCGAGATAGGAGCATGGCGGCTCGAGCATCCTCTTGAGGCGCTCGGCGGAAAGATCGAACCGGTGCCGCTTCCACCGCTCCCAGGGCTCTTCGCCGAGATCGGTCGCTTGTCCGGCCAGCCGCCGCACCTCCGCCGCTTCCGCACGGGCGACACTGTCGAGCCCGGCGGTCGCGACCACGAGCACGCTGCTGCCGAGTGGAAGCTCGTAGCCGTTGAAGGCCGCGTCCTCGGGGTCGTAAAGGCGCATCAGGAGCGGCCGCATCCCCGACTGCATGATCGCGCGCATGCACTCGAGGCCGGATTTGAGGTCGGCGAAGCCATAGCCACGTCCGATCACGGCTTCGGGCAGCCGGTGAACCTTGAGCACGGCGCCGAGGATGATCCCGAGCGCGCCCTCCGAACCCAACCAGAGCTCGTGCAATGCCGGTCCTACCGCCGAGCGCGGGCCGGGCCGCGGAGCGGCGAATGTGCCGTCGGGCAGCACCACCGCCAATCCCAGCACCATGTCCTCGATGCTGCCGTAGCGGCTCGATTCCTGGCCCGATGACCGTGTCGCGCACAGCCCGCCGACGGTCGTGCCCGCAAGCGAGCTCGGGTAATGGCCGAGGGTCAGCCCGCGGTCGTTGAGATTCTGTTCCAGGGCCAGCCCGTTCACTCCCGACTCGCTGTGGCAAATCAGGTTCGTTTCATCGACCTCGAGGATGCGATCGAACGCGCCCATGTCGAGCACGAGCTCACCCGACTGCGCACCGAGCGCCCCGCACACCCCGGTCGCTCCCCCGAGGGGCGTGACCACGACGCCATGATCCGTCGCCCAGCGAAGGATGGCCGAGACCTGGTCGCGGCCTGACGGTCGAGCCACGAGCACGCGCGGCGGAGCGTTGCCCGCGCGCTCATCCATGATCGCCAGCGGCCAGAGGTCGCGCACGGGACGCTCGTGCAGCGCGCCCGCGCCCACAATTGCCTCCAGCTCTGCTCTCACGTTCCGGATTTTGCCGCCCAGCGGCCGGCGAGCCAACCGGTGAGGATGGGCACGCCGAATCCGCAGGCCCCGGCGTAGTCGTATCCACCAAGCACCGCCCCGGCGGCATACAGGTTGGAATACGGCACCTGGCCGCTCTCATCGACCGGATGGAGCTGGTTGTCCGCGCGCAGACCGCTGCGGAGCTCCTCGGCGGGGTCGATGTATTGAAGGTGCTGCAGGCGCGTCCCGCTCCCGGCCACCGCCTCGCCGTCATGGAAGACTCCGAGATTCAGGAGCGGCTCGCTCGGGACGCGCCCGCCGTCGAGGCCCCCGCCGATGTGATGGCCCGTGGCGAGGATGAAGGAGTCGCCGCGCAGCGAGCGCTCGCCTGCCCGCACCGATGTGATCCGGCCACGAGCCGACTCGACCGATTCCACCGTCGCCTTGATCGAACCCAGACCGATCGCCTGCTGAAGCCGCCAGCCGTGCGGCGACGGCGGCGTCGACAACAGCTCGAATGAGTCCGGCGGCAGGTTCGTGAACCCGGGCGGGTAGGCGGCCGTCGCCGCTCGGGCTTTGGTGAGGACGGGCGCGCGCCGCCCGTACAGGTCCGTGAGCGCGGCCGCCGTGGGCAGGTCTGCGATCGAGACCTGTTCGGCGAACGCCGTGATGCCGTGCAGCTCACTCAGCGCTTGCGCCGTCGCCACCGCGTCATAGTCTCCGACCTCCGCCACGCCAACTACTGCCACCCTCCGGCCGATCAGTGCCTGGAGCTCGCCGGGCGCCACGGTTGCGGGGACGAGATTCCCCGGTCGAGCGAGCCCGTGGATGTCGGCATAGCGGCCTCGCGTGCGCCAGCCACCCTCGACCTTCAAGCCGTCTTTCTCGAGTGCGAGCAGCAGCGATTGGATCGCGGCGTCGAGCTCCAGGCTGAGACGTACGGAGTCGAGCCCGAGCCGGGTGAACGGGTGGTGAGGCTGGGTCTTGAGGATGGCGTCGAGGTCGTCGACGACCTCCATCGCTCCCGCATACAACGCGGTGGCCCCCGGGGCTCTCGCGACGACCGTGACCTCCGCGCCCTCGCGCCTGGCGCCCAGGGCGGCGCTGTACCCGGCGATGCCGCCGCCGATGACGACGACCCGACTCATCGCTTGACGATGCGCCTCGTGTCCGCCACGTCGCGCTTGAGCTGCTGCACGAGATCGTCGACAGTCGGGAACGCAATGTCTGCATGCAGGTAGCGGACGAAATGAAACTCGAGCCGCTGCTGGTAGAGGTCCCCTTCGAAATCCAGCAGGAACGCCTCGACCCGGAGCTGCGTGCCTCCGAAGGTGGGCCGGTACCCGACCGACAGCGCGGAGATGAAATCACCCTCTGGAGCTCTGACCCGGCCCGCGTACGCCCCGAGCGCCGGCACGAGCTTGTTTGGTTCGATGGCGATGTTGGCGGTCGGGAAGCCGAGGGTTCGGCCCACCCTGTCCCCCGCCTCGACCGGGCCCGAAAGCGAATACTCGCGGTCCAGCAGCCGGCTCGCGGTCTCGACATCGCCGAGCGTGACCAGGCGCCGAACGTCCGAGCTGTGCAGGGCTTTTCCATCCACGAGAAGGGGAGGCACCACGTCGACCGAGTGACCACGGTCGCGGAGCCAGCCTGCGCTGCCCTGGCGCTCGCGACCGAACGCGAAGTCGAAGCCGATGACCCACCGGCGGACGTCCATCACCGCAGCGAGCTGGTCGACAAACTCTTGCGGAGACAACGCGGCCAGGGCACGGTCGAATCGCAGCACGATCGCGTGCTCGATCCCGCGGGCCTCGATCAGCGCGAGCTTCTCTTGCAGGGTGGTGATCGACTGCGGGCAGTTGGCGGGATCGAGAAGACACCGCGGGTGCGGTTCGAACGTGATCAGTGCCGGCTGCGCCTGTTCCTCCGCGGCCGCTTTCACTGTCCTCCTGATCACCTCGGCATGACCGAGATGCACGCCGTCGAAGCTGCCGATCGTGAGAGCGACGCGGCCGATCGGGCTCGATGGCAGCCCTAGATGAACCTTCAGCTCAGGACCTTTTCGGGCACAAACGTGCGGCGGAGAGGGTCGGTGTGGCCGAGCGCCACCAGCCGGCCGGCGGAATCGTGGGCGCGGATAAGACCGGGGCCCGGCTCTGGGAGCACGCGCACAGAGCGTCCCTGGCGGACCATCGCCTCCTGCTCGACGTTGAGGCGTACACGCTCCATCTCCGGCAGTATGACTTCGGCCGGCAGCAGTCGACTGCGTACGTCCTCAGCGGTGGTCTGGGCCTCGACTTTCATGGCCGTCTCGACTGTCAGCGGGCCGTAAGCGATGCGGACCAGGCGGCCCAGGTAGCCCCCCACCCCCAACCGGCGGCCGAGGTCGCGAGCGATTTATTTTTTTTATGTTACGGTGACAAAAGTGATCTACACGCGTGCGACCGCCTGGGGTCCCGCGACAAAGTCGAGCACCCGAGCCTCGTATACCTCGACCTCCCTGGCCGCAGGCTTCGGCTCTTCGCCGCGGCGCGCGAGTCGGTATGCGCGCTCGCCTTCGACTTTGACCGCCGAGAATGCGGGCGGTTCCTGGAGGATGCGACCGGTGAATTGCGTCAGGGCCAGGGCGACATCGTCGCCGGTCAGGACGCTCGGATC
>CATPBF010000028.1 GCA_955652585.1 Candidatus Dormiibacterota bacterium
TTCCCAGACAGACCACTGACTTGGAGGAGCCGCTGGAGGAGCGCTACTTCGAGCGCCGGCAGATCAAAGAGGCGATCGCGTTCGCGGAGGCGGGCGGGATTGCCGTCCACCGGAACTTCGATCACTACCATGGGTCCACGATCCGCGGCATGATGCGCGAGAGGCCGTTCCTGCACGTCATCGGCATGCGTCCTCGCCTGGAGGCGTGGGGCCGGCAGCATGGCCTGCGCCCGGAGTGGATCCAGCCCGAGAAACGAAGACGCGTAGCTCACTACGACGTGTTCGGCAAGTTCGCCGAGGAGCTCATCGCGCGCTTAGAGCTAGGCCCTTGACACGATTGACGCAATGCGTTATGATGCGTTGCGTCAATCAAATTCAGGAAGGAGGCTCTAATGAGCACAGACATCACGTCCACAGTCGAAGAGGTAGCGTTCGGCGCCGCAAGGGCGGCGAAGGAAGTCGCATCGGACCCCATGGGTACGGCGCGCAAGCAGGTGAGGGAATTCGAGCGCAAAGGCACGCCGGCCGCGCGCAAGCTCAACCGCCAGCTGACGAACCAGTTCAACACCGCGACCGCGCCCGCCAAGGACGCAATCAAGGGCATCGCCAAGAAGCTGGACCAGGCGAACAAGTCGGCGTCGACCGTTGCCAATGACCTGCTCCCGGAGCGCATCGTGCTCAAGGGTCTGCAGCTGGTCAAGGTCCAGGCCAAGCGCCAGGACCCGATGGGCGAAGTCGCCATTCAGGCGCTGAAGATTTTCAACGGATCGTTCAAGACCATCGCTCGGGTCGCGAACCGGCTGGAGCGCGCAAGCGAGCTGCCGGTACGGCATGCCGCCGCGCCGCGGAAGGCTCGCACGATCCGCCGCTCGACGCGCCGAACGACCTCGCGCCGCAGCGTCGCAGCGTAAGCACAACCACCACCACGAAAGGGCGCCAACGCGGCGCCCTTTTCATTTTGTTTAGCGCCTTCGGTTAGCCTTGCTCGGCTGTGAGCGTCGTGTGCACCGGCTCGATCGCCTTCGACTACATCCTGAGCTTCAAGGGGCGGTTCAAAGACCACATCCTCCCCGACAAGACACACATGATCAACCTGAGCTTCCTGGTCGACAACCTCAAGAAGCGGCGAGGCGGTGTCGCGGGCAACTACGCATACAACCTCGCGCTGCTCGGCTATCCCAGCGCCGTGCTGGCGACGGCCGGATCCGACGCCTTCGAATATCGCGCGTGGCTGGAGAAGCTGGGAATCGACTGCCGCGGCCTTCGGCTGATGGAGGAAGAGATATCCGCCACCGGCTTCACGACCACCGACCTCGACGACAACCAGATCACCGGCTACTACGGCGGCGCCATGAACTTTGCCGGCAGCCTCGGCCTCGAGGACACGGTGCCGAATCCCGAGGCGGTGATCGTGGGACCGAACGCGCCCGACGCGATGCAGCGCCTGGTCCGCGAATGCCGCCAGCGGGGTGTGCCCTGGGTGTTCGACCCCGCGCATCAGCTTCCGCACATGTCCGGGGACGACCTGGTCGACGGCGCTCGCGGTGCGTGGGTGCTGATCGGCAACGATTACGAGCTCGAGTTGATCCAGCAGCGGACGGGGCGCGACCTGGATGGGCTGAAGGAGCTATGCGAGCTGGTGGTGACCACGCTGGGGAGGCAGGGCTCACGCATCGATAAGGGCACCGAGTCACACATCATCGCGGCGGCGCCGGCGCGCGTCGAATCCGATCCGACCGGTGCGGGCGATGCTTATCGGGCGGGCCTGGTGGCGGGCCTGCTACGCGGTCTCGACATCTCCACCGCAGGGGCGGTGGCGTCGCTCGCGGCGACGTATGCGGTCGAGCAAGTGGGAACGATCGAGCACAGGTACTCGGGCCATGAATTCTCCGACCGCTTCCGAGAGGCCTTCGGCGTCCCCTTGCCGGCAAAGTTCTGGCCGGCCGGCTGAGCCTGGTTCGGATACGATCGCCCGGTGCCGGTTGCCGTCGAGATCACGGACCTGCGTAAGTCCTATGGCTCGGTCGAAGCCGTTCGAGGCATCAGCCTCATCGTCAACGAGGGAGAGGTCTTCGCCCTCTTGGGCCCGAACGGCGCGGGCAAGACGACGACTGTCGAGATCCTGGAAGGGTTCAGGCGCCGCGATGGCGGGCATGTCTCCGTGCTCGGTTTCGACCCCGCGACCGGCGATCGCAGGCTGAAGGACCAGTTGGGGATCGTCCTCCAAACCGTAGGTGTGGACCCTTACCTGACTGTCGCGGAGACCGTCGACATGTTTCGCGGCTTTTACCCAAAGCCGCGCCCTCGCGCCGAGGTGATCGAGCTCGTCGGCCTGACCGAAAAGCGCGACTCGAGGGTCACGAAGCTGTCAGGCGGCCAGCAGCGCCGTCTCGACATGGCCATCGCCCTGGCCGGAGATCCAAGCCTTCTTTTCCTTGATGAGCCCACGACCGGATTCGACCCTGGCGCCCGCCGCAGCGCGTGGGAAACGATCAAGGGTCTTGCCGGTCTCGGCAAGACCATCTTCTTGACCTCGCATTCGATGGACGAGGTCCAGTACCTCGCCGACAGGGTGGCGATCATCGCGGCGGGCAGGGTTGTGGCCGAAGGCACGCCCGACACGTTGGCTGGACGCGAGAAGGCGGCGGCGACGATTCGGTTCCGGCTTCCATCCAGCGCTTCCGAGCTGCCGGCGCAGCTGCGAGCGTCGGCGAAGGTCGGCGCCGACGGTGTCGAGCTCGAAACGAAGGACCCGACCCGGACGATGTACGAATTGACTTCCTGGGCGGTCCAGGCAGGCATCTCGCTGGAGGGACTCGAAGTGACGAGGCCAACGCTCGAGGACGTCTACCTGCAGATCACCCACGACGTTGGGGCTGAAAGCAAGCCATGAACGATCTCCGGCGAGCGCTGATGCAGATCGTCTACATCAACAAGGCGTTCATCCGCAGCCCGATCGCTGCTTTCTTCACCCTGGTCTTCCCAATCATGTTTCTGGTGATCTTCTCAGTGCTCTTCGGCAACGGCAAAATGCAGATCCAGGGAGTAACAATCAGCGTGGCCACGTTCTACGTTCCTGCCATCGCCGCTTTCTCGGTGGTCACAGCGTGCTACACCAACATCGCGATCTCGCTCAGCATCGCGCGTGACTCCGGCGCGCTGAAGCGGATACGTGGCTCGCCTTTACCGGTGTGGGCGTACATGTTCGCCAAGATCACACACTCGGTATTGATCGCGGTCTTGCTGGTCGCCATTTGCGCAGCCTTTGGCGCCGTCTTCTATGGCGCGACGCTACCGACGACGACGCTCCCCGCATTCCTTTTGGCCCTGGTCGTCGGAGCCGCCGCGTTCTGCGCGTTGGGCGTGGCGGTCACGAGCGTCATTCCGAATTCGGATGCGGCGCCGGCCATCGTCAATGCGTCGATATTGCCCCTCCTATTCATATCGAACGTCTTCGTTCCACTCAACAACCCGCCGGCCTGGTTGGATCTGGTCTCCAAGATCTTTCCGATTCGTCATTTCGCGGACGCGTTGGTCAAATCGTTCTTCCAGTTGAGTGGGTCGGGCTTGCAGACGAACGACCTTCTGGTCATCGGCGCCTGGGGGGCGGCAGGACTGGTGGTTGCGATTCGATACTTTGACTGGGAACCTCGCCGCTAATTGGCCTCGGTTTTCTCTCGGATCATCGAAGGTGAGCTTCCCGCCCGATTCGTATGGAGGGACGAGCTGAGCGTGGTGTTCCTCTCCAACCGGCCGCTGCGCCCAGGGCATGCGCTGGTGGTCCCTCGCCAAGAGATCGATCATTGGCTCGACCTCGATACCAGCCTGCTGGCCCACCTCACGACGGTCGCGCAATCGATCGGCACAGCGCAGATGGCCGGCTTCCAGCCGGCGCGGGTCGGCCTGATGCTCGCTGGGTTGGAGGTGCCGCACGTGCACTTCCACGTCGTGCCGATCCGCGGAGTTCACGACCTGGATTTCGGGAACCAGGATGCAAACCCGGTCGCGGCGGTGATGGATGACGCCGCCGAGACCATCCGGCGCGAGCTGCGGAAACTGGGCTATGACCAGGTGAGCGACTAGGAGGAATCGAACATGTGCTACTTAGACGACGCCCGCCCGCCCCTGCCCCCGATCGGGGGCGCCGCCGCCGATCACGGGGAAATGACCCTGACCGCCAA
>CATPBF010000029.1 GCA_955652585.1 Candidatus Dormiibacterota bacterium
GTCGATCTCCACCCTCAGCATCCGCGCCTCACCAGAGCGGTTGATGACCGCCTCATTGAGCCCGATCGCGCGGGCGACATTCTTCTTGTTTCGGGTCAGAGTCGCCTGCAGCACGTTGCGCTCTTCGAGGCGGTAGTCGCCTTTGAAGAATCGCTTCAGGCCATCCTCGAGATCGGGCGCGTCGAGCTCCGTAAGAAAGCCGAGGCGGCCAAGGTTGACGCCGAGAAGAGGGATCCCGCGGGGCGCAGCCAGGCGCGCGCCGGCCAGAAACGTGCCGTCGCCGCCCAGGGTGATGACGAGGTTCGTGTCCTTGAGACGTTTCGTGATCGTGCCGACCGGCCCGTCGCGATCGAACTCCCAGGCCTCGCCTTGGTTGGCCTTGATCGTCTTGAGCGCGCGCGCGACCACGGATTTCTCTGCACGCGGTGCGCGGATGATGCAGACCTTCATGCCGGCACGAGGTGCAAGAAGATCTCCTGGTTGCCTTCCGCGCCGGTGATTGCGGACGGAGCTTCGCCTTGCACCGAATACCCGTTGGCGGTGCACCACCCGCGCAGCCGTTTTAGAGCGGCTTCGACGGCCTCGGGGTCGCGAACGATGCCTCCCTTCCCCACCTCGGAACGCCCGACCTGGAACTGAGGCTTGAACAGTGCAACGACATCCGCCTCCGGCCCAGCCCGTCGAAGCGCGGGCAATACCTTTTCCAGCCCGATGAAGGACACGTCGACGACGACGAGCGAGACCGGCTCCGGGAACGACTCCAGCTCGCGAGCGTTGACGCGCTCGATCACCACCACGCGTGGATCCGACCGCAGCCGCCAGTGCAGCAGGCCCCGCCCGACGTCGATTGCGTACACGCGGGCCGCGCCGCGACGGAGCAACACGTCCGTGAAACCTCCGGTGGAGGCTCCGATGTCGGCGCACACTTGGCCTGAGGGATCGACACCGAAGCGTTCGAGCGCCGGCCCGAGCTTGAGCGCACCGCGGCTCGCGTAGTCGGGTGCCGACTCGACCGAGATCGGAGCATCCTCGCTCACCGAGCGGTCCGGCTTTCGGATCGTTTCACCGGCGACGCGTACCTTGCCCGCGAGAATCAGGGCCTGGGCCCGCTCGCGCGACTCCGCCAGGCCGTTTCTCGTCACCAGCGCATCCAGCCGCATTAGAGAAGCAGCCCGACGCCGATGCCGATGCCGGCGCCGACGAGCACCTCGAAGGGCGTGTGACCGAGCAGCTCTCGCAGCACGGGCTCCTGTACGCCGCGCATGTGCACGAGGTCTTCGACCAGGCGGTTCAACACCGCGGCCTGGCGCCCGGCGGCGCGGCGGAGGCCGGCGGCGTCGTACATGACCACGAACGAGAAGATAAGGGCGATCGCGAACTGAGGGGAAGTCACGCCGGCATATTTACCGATAGCGGTCGCGAGGCCCGCGACGATCGCGCTGTGGCTGCTCGGCATCCCGCCAGTCTCGGCGAGCACGCGCAGGTTGAGCCTGTGCTGCCGCATCGAGGTCAGCGTCACCTTGGCGACCTGGCAGATCGTCCAGGCCACGATCGGGGCTAATAGATATTTCAACCCCGCAATTGTGCGGAGAGCGCGTCCGCCCTGGCTTTGAGGGACTCCAGGCGAGCCTCGGCCTCGGCCAGGAGCCGGGCGGCGCGTTCGTGAGCGGCGACAAGCTCATCGAGCGGGGCGGTGCCCTCCGCGAGCCGTCCGATGGTTTGCTCGAGGCTAGACAGCAACTCTTCGAAGCTGGGCTGAGGCTGGGCGCTCAACTCACCGTCGCAGCGACACGACCAAGGATGCCGTTGACGAAGCGCCCGGCTTCGTCGCCCGAGAAGGTCTTGGCGAGCTCGATCGATTCGTTGATGGCGGCCTTGGGCGGCACGCGGCGGTCGATGGTGATCTCGTAGACGGCGATCCGCAGCACGATGCGGTCGACCTTGGCCATCTGCTCGAGCTTCCAGTTGTCCGAGGCCTCGCTAAGGACGGCGTCCAGCTTCTCTCGGTTGGCGATGACGCCGCGAACGAGCTGGCCGGCAAAAGCCATCACGTCGGCAGTCGCCGCGCCCTCACCCGCGTGATAGAGGAGGACCTCCTCGGGATCGTCATCCGAGGCCTCGAGCTGGAACAGGACCTTGAGCGCCAGCTCCCTGGCCTGGTGACGCTTCCCCAAGCAGTCTCCTAGTTGGAGAAGGCGATGCTGGAGACGAAGACGTTGACCTCGCCGACCTCGAGCCCAAGCATTCGCTCGGTCGCCTCGACGACGTTGCCCTGGACCGCGCTCGCCACATCAGCCAGCTTCGCGTCGGAGTCGACGGTGATGAACACCTCGAGGTGGATGGACCGATCGGCTTCAACCATTACGCGAACGCCTCGATGCGCGGTCTGCCGTCGCACCCAGTCTCCGAAGTGGCGCGCCGAGTGTTCGTCCATGCCCGAGACGCCTTCCATCTCGCAGGCGGCGAGCGCAGCAATGCTGGCGATGACCTCGTTGGCCACTCGCACCGCACCCAGGCTTCCGTTGCTTCCCATGGAGCCGATGCTACGCCCTCGCGCCCTAAGCCCGTTCCATATACGTCTGGGAACGGGTGTCGACCCGGATCACATCCCCGGTCTGGATGAACAGCGGCACCTGGATCACCGCGCCCGTCTCGAGCGTGGCCGGCTTCGTACCGCCGGACACCGTGTCGCCACGAAACCCAGGGTCTGTCTTGACGACTTTCAGCTCGACGTTGATTGGGAGCTCGACCCCGATGAGCTTGCCCTGGTATCTGAGCAAGTAGGCCACGCTGCCTTCCTTGAGCAGCGGCAGCACGGACTCGAGCATTTCCTCGTCCACCGGCACCTGGTCATATGTACGAGTGTCCATGAAGTGGTGGTGGGTGCCGTCCGAATAGAGGTATGTCGCCTCCGTCTTGTCGATGCGGACCGTCGGGAATTTGTCACCGCTGCGAAAGCTCTGCTCGAAGATCGACCCGGTCAACAGGTTGCGCAGCTTGGCTTTGATGACCGCGCCCGCCCGGGCCAGCTTGATGTGCTCGACGGTGACGACCTCCAATAGCTGCTCGTCCATCTCGAACATCGTGCCATTGCGAAAGTCGCCGGTCGAGATCATTGCTCTGTGAGGTACTCCATTGCGAGCAGGTAGCCGGTGAATCCAAGGCCGGTGATGACGCCACGAGCCGCGCGCGCGGTCACGCTCTTCGATCGAAACTCTTCTCGCGCGTGAATGTTGGAGATGTGGACCTCGACCACGGGAAGCGCGAGCGCCTGCAGGCAGTCGAACAGCGCCAGCGAGTAGTGTGCGAGTGCGGCCGGATTGATGATGATGCCGGCCGACGCCGGAGCCTCCTTCTGCAGGAAGTCGATGATTTCGCCTTCGTCGTTGCCCTGGAAGAAGTCGACCTGGACCTTCAGCTCCTCCGCCTTGACACGGATCGCGTCCATCAGGTCGGCCAGCGACCGGGTCCCGTAGATGTGGGGCTCGCGCTTGCCGAGGAGGTTCAAATTGGGGCCGTTGACGACGAGGAACCGCTTCATGCGAGTGCCTTGCGCACGAACCTGCGCACCACCCCGGCGGGGACCACGTGCCCAGGCTCCGCGTGGCCAAGGCGCCGTGGCATCACCCAGGCCACCCGGCCGCGACGCGCCTTCTTGTCGTGCTCGATCGCGGCGAGGACCCGAGCGGGATCGACCGCGGGCGACCGGTCGGGCAATCCGTACTCGGTCAGCAGCCCATCCTGGGCCTCGACCAGCCGCGGTCCGCACAGCTCCAACGACAGTGCGATCTTCGCCGCGACACGCATCCCGAATGCAACCGCCCGGCCGTGCGAAACGCGAAATCGACTGGCGGCTTCGAGAGCGTGGCCGGCGGTGTGGCCGTAGTTCAGGATTGCGCGCGGACCGCGCTCGCGTTCATCCCTCGCCACCACCAGAGCCTTGGCTGTGACGCAGCGGAAGACCACGCGCTCGAGGGCACGACGGTCACCCGCGAGCAGGCGCTCACGTTCCTTTTGCAGTAGCTCGAAGATGCCGCGATCCATCGCGACGCCGTACTTTACAACCTCGGCGAACGCGTCTCGATAGTTGACCGGCGGCAAGGTTTCCAGGGCTGCCATGTCCGCCACGACCGCTGATGGCGGCCAGAAGGTTCCGATGGCGTTCTTGGAACGCACACCGTTCACACCAGTCTTGCCGCCGACGCTCGAATCAACCATCGCCAGCAGGGTCGTCGGCACGGCGAGCAGGCGAACGCCACGCAACCAGACCGACGCGGCGAATCCCGCCAGGTCGCCGACAGTGCCACCACCGACGGCGATCACCAGGCCGCCCCGGTCGATGTTCTGTCTTTCGAAGAAGGCGAGCACGTCGTGCAGCGCGGTGATCGACTTCGAGCGCTCGCCCGCCGGGACCACGAAGATCGATGGCTTGACGCCAGTCGGCTTGATGGCCTTGGCGACTTTGTTAGCCCACGGCCGGACGTTGGAGTCGGTGACGATCACGGCAGCTGACGGGTCCAGCCGGCGGACGAGGTTGCGCAGCTCGCGGTGGACTTCGCTGCCGATCACCACGGGGTAGCTCCCCCGCGCCGCGTCGACGATCAGGCGGACCAATGCTTCATGACCTCGGTCGCGACCACGTCCAGCGGTACGTCGGCGTTGACGCGATGCGACGCCTCCTCGTAGCGAGGTCGTCGTCGGTTCAGGAGCGCCTCCACCTCGTCCCGAGGATGGCCGAAAAACAGCGGCCGATTGTTCGCCTGGTGGCCGATCCGCGCCCAAATCGTCTCGAAGGATGCTTCGAGGTAGACGGTCGTCGCCAGCTCGCGGATCAGATTCCAGTTGGAGTCGTCGATGGCGGCGCCGCCGCCGAGCGCGACCACGGTCTCGGGCTGCAGAGCTTTGGGCAGCAGGCGGGATTCGAGGGCGCGAAAAACAGCCTCGCTGCGGATCGCAAAGATGTCAGAGACGGCCATGCCCGCCTCGTCCTCAACCATCATGTCGAGGTCATGGAATGCGGTCCCCGAACGCTGAGCCACCAGGGCGCCGACGACCGTCTTGCCCGACCCCATGAAACCGATGAGCGCGAGTGGTTTTCTCAGGCGCTAGACGCCGCTTGGGTTTGCCGGCGCCGGCGCGCCGGACGCGCCGCCACGACGCCGCTCGGACAGCATGAAGACCTGGTCGCGGAACGCGCCCGGGCTGGGCAGATGGTCGAGCACCTCCGCTCCCTGCGCGCCGGCGGCATCGACCTCGACTCGTCCGTAGCCGAGCATTCGCCCGAAGAGAGTCTGCTTGGTCGTGCAGTCCTGAATGCGGTCGATGGGGATGGTCTTCGAGGATCGGCCGAACACGCCGGTCTCGATCTTGATGCGCTGATCGGTGAGCGTGTAGGCCGTCGCCTGCCAGCGGATCCACACGACGATCAGCCACATGCCGGCGATCGCGGCCACGACTAGCGTCACGATGATCTTCTTGTCTCGGCGGAACGAATCCGTGTGGAAAAAGATGTCAATCAGCGCCATCAAGATCAGCAACGCGACCGGAAACACAAGGCTCTTTACGATCACGATCCAGTGCTGGTGGGCTTTGAGGACGAGGTTCTCGCCCGGAAGCAGCTCAGACGGCATGAGGCGCCTACCCTATCGCATTTGGAAGAGGAGGATCAGCGCGCCCACGGCCAGGTACGGGCCGTAAGCGATCGTCCCCTTCAACGATCGCTTCCAGATCACGTATACGATCGAGACCACACCGGCCAGGAACACGCCGTAGAAGAGGGCCGTCACGGTGTACGGCCACCCCAGCAGCAGGCCGAGGAAGACCGCGAGCTTGACGTCGCCGAAACCCATCGCCTCGGCCTTGAAGATGAGCGCACCGATCACAGCGATAAGTGCGAAGAGGAAACCGGCGCCGAGGCCGGTCGCCAGGCCGGCCCACCACGGATGGTTGAAGATGCTCACCGCCAGGGCGAGACCCATAGCCGGAAAGCTCACCCGGTCGAGGATGAGCCGGTGTTCGAGGTCGAAGAAGAACACCTGCACCAGGATCAGGCCGAAGATGCTGTGCAGCAGCAGCAACCACGTCGCGCCGAGCTCGAAGCCGAAGGCCGCGAAAAGGAGCGCCGATGCGATCGGTGGCCCCCACACCTGCCACCACTTGGTGCCCGACTCGAGGTCCTCAAGCTTCGCGAGCCGGACCGAGCCCCAACGCACCAGCCAGCCGCCGGCTGCGCCGACGAGGGCCCAGGCGACGGCGACAAGCACGTGGCTCAGATCAAACACCGTGTTCATTGCGGGAGAGTTTGGCGCATCGCCCCGATGGGGGCGGGCTTTCCGGTCCAGATCTCGAACGAGCGCGCGCCCTGTGCCAGCAGGATTCCCCACCCATCGGCGGTGCGCAGCCCCAGCGAGCGCGCCTTGCGCACCAGTGGCGAACCACCACGGACGTAGACGAGGTCGATGACGACGCCGTCGCGCGGGAGGGCATTGGGGCGGAGTGGCATCTCGTCGCGCCGGCCCAAAGGAGTGGCGTTCAGCAGGAGGTCGGCTGATCGCGCGGACCGCGACCACGCCGGATCGCTCCACGCGACCACGCGTCCCGGCAGATCGACCTCATCCGGCCGCCTGGCCACGAAGGTGAGATGCGCGCCTTCGAGGGCGATGGCCGCCGCGCGCGCCGATCCGCCCGCCCCGAGGATCACGACGTCCGCCCCGCCGGCCTCGAGACCGACTTCCGCCAGCGCCGACCGGATCCCTGCCACATCGGTGTTGGACCCGACCAGCCGAGCCCCTTCTTTGGCGATGGTATTGACCGCGCCCGCGCGCACGGCCTCAGGGTCGATGGTGTCCAGGTATTCCATGACCGCGCGCTTGTATGGAATGGTGACGTTGGCTCCGCCTGCTTCTCCCGATCGCAGCGTGTGCATGGCGTCGGCCAGGTCGCCCGGCGGGATATCGAGGAGCTCATAAGACCAGTCAAGTCCCAACGCACCAAAAGCCGCGTTTTGCATGGCGGGACTCGCCGAGTATGAGATGCCCTGGCCGACTAGGTAGACCTTCAGCAGCTCATGCCGTGCTGTGCCAGTTCGCGGCAGAAGTCGTTCTGATTCGTCTCGAAATGCGTGACCCCGTCCGGGTCGGTGAAGTAGTACAGGTATGCGGTCTGGGGCGGGTTTATACACGCCAGCAGCGCCGCCTTGCCCGGATTGCTGATCGGTCCCGGCGGCAGCCCGGCATGCGTGCGCGTATTGAACGGGGTGTTGAGCTGCAGCTCCGGATACGTCGGCTCGGGGGTCAGCCGGCCGAGGGCGTAAAGGAGCGTGCCGTCTACGCCGAGCGGCATGCCGACCTTCAACCGGTTGTAGTAGACGCTGCAGACGTTGCCGCGGTCGGAGTCCTTGTTGGCTTCTCTTTCGACCATGGACGCCAGGATGACGATCGCCTCCACGCTCTCCGCAGGCCGGGCCGCGGTCGCCTGCGCGATCTCACCGCGGAGGGCGAGCGAGAAGACGGTTCCGAACTGGTCGAGCTGGGCCTTCACGAGCTGGGTCACACCTCCAGCCCGATCGATCTGGTACGTGTCCGGGAACAGGTAACCCTCCAGGGGTGGGTCGGCATTGGTCGGACGCGACGCGAGGAAAGGGTAGGACGCGGCCAGGGCCGGGTTCTTGGCTGCGGTGAGGTAGTCAGCGGCGGTGCCGAGACCGGTTTTCTCCACGTACTGAGCCTGGAACTTGAGCGGGAAGCCCTCGGGGATGGTGACGACAACCTGGTCCGCCGTTCCGTGCTGGAGCTTGTCGACGATCTGCGCCAGGTTCATATTGCGGTTGAGCAAGAAGGTGCCCGCCTCGAACTTGGGCGCGGCGTTGGTGATCCGGATGTAAAGGTCGAAAGCGTTGCGATCGCGGATGAGGTGCTGGGTGTAGAGGTCGTCGCCGATCTGGCCGGCCAGCTCGCCCCGGTCGACATGGAAGACAACCAGCTGGCTCGTCGTCGATGCCGGGGTGTTCACGCTGTAGTTCCACCAGTCGAGCCCGCGCGACGTTCCGAAGCCGAGCACCGCAATGACAACGACGACTGTGACCAGACGCCTCACTCGACCTCGTCCTCTTCCAGGGCGGCGATGACCCGTTGGAACTCCTCGCCCTCGACTGTCTCGAGCCCGCCGCCCGCCTCGCGCAGGAGCAGGACCTGTGACGGGTCGTCGACGTTCTCGACGAGGTAGTAGACGCCCCCCTCGTGGTCGAATGCGTCGTGGAGCTGAAACTGCCGCTCGCGGCCGGCCTCGTCGATCAGAGTGATGTGTTGTGGGTGTTCCAGATCTTCAGCCAGACTTCTGTCTCCGGCGGTGGTCGAGGTGGCCTTGGAGCAACATCGTAGCGGCCACGCGGTCGATGTCTTGCCGCCGCTGCGCGCGCTTGACCCCGCCCTCGATCAATGAGCGTTCCGCGGCTTTGGTCGTGAGGCGCTCGTCCACGAGCTCTACAGGCAGGCCGGATTCGTGCCGGATCTCCGAGGCGAGCCTGCGCGCGGCCGCGGCCTCAGGACCGTGAGTGGCGTCGAGGCGCAGTGGCAGGCCGACGATCACCCTCGCGGCCTCGTGGCTGCGTGCGATGTCCGCCAGCCGCCTGGCCAGGCTTGCCTCGGGCTGGGCCTGCACCGTGCCGAGCGCCTGGGCGATGGTCTCGGTCGGGTCGCTCAGGGCAAGACCGACGCGCTTCGACCCGGGATCGACCGCCAAGATCCTCACGGAGCGCGCTACGGAGACGGCTTCGGCGTCGGTGAAGGCGACGGGGTCGCA
>CATPBF010000030.1 GCA_955652585.1 Candidatus Dormiibacterota bacterium
ACCCCGCGGTAAGGCATGGTCGATTTCATGTACGCCTGCATTCCGGGGGCTCTTTCCGCGTTGGCAGCGGCGGCGAGCTCGACCCGGATCCGGCTCGCGAGGCGGCTCACGGGGCAGGGATGAAGAGCGCCCGCACCGGCTTGCCGTCGCGGACCTCGACCACCCAGGTCGAGCCCTTCTCGTACCCGCCCTCCCCCGGCTTGATCAGGCGACGCCGCACGAGGTCTTCGACGAGTTCCCAGACCACGTCTCCGTGCGTGCTGAGGACGACGTCGTCGAGCTTCGGGTCGCCCATGAACTCGAACGCGCCACGCAGCCCCCGGCCCTCCGCCAGCGCAGGCGCCTCCTGCACCTCGAGGCCTCGATCGCTTGCGAGCGGCTCCACGGTCTGCACGCAGCGGAGGTAAGGGCTCGAATAGATGGCGGAGATCTTGAACGGCTTGAAGATGTCGATGAGCGCCTCCGCCTGCTTCACACCCTTCTTGCCTATCGGACGGAGGCGATCGTCTCCTCGCCAATGGCTGCGGCTGCCGGCCTTGGCGTGGCGGACGAAATAGAAAACACTCATCAGGCTAGTGTTGGCGTCGCAGGGGCGGCCGGGTTAAATTCAACACTCACGCCGTCGAGTCGTCAGCGGAATTTCTTGGCATCCACTTGCGCATGGGCTTGCGGTCGAGAGCCTTCCAGACCTTCAACCAATCCTTGCGTGCCTTCTGCGCCGCGAGGTGCTCCAGCGCGATGAGCTGGCCGGCCACGAACGCCCGTCGTCCGGTCACGCGCACGCTGCGCAGCCAGGCCTGGGCGGTGACGCTGTCCTGATGCTCGCCGAGGATCGTCTGCAGTTTCGCGGCCGCTTTGCCAAACGCGGTGGCGCCTGGCCCGACGACCGGGGCCACGGCCTCGGCGGCGTAACGGGCGCGCTTGGCGAGAATTCGGATGCGGTGCAGCTCGGGATCCGTGGGCTGCTCGGGCAGCTGCCGGACCGCACTGCGCAGGCGGCGCCATGGACCGGTGGCCAACGGCGGGAGCATCGCCGATGCCGGCTGGTCGGCATCCAGTGTGCACCGCGGCGCATGCGCCGCGGCGACCAGCTGCTCCAGCAGGTCGATGTAGCGCGTCGAGTCGAGGTCGGCATACAGCTTTTTCCTCAGCGATTCGATCTCGAGCTCCAGGACGTGCAGGAGGGCGGCCGCCGACCTCGAATCGCCGGCCGGCAGCGACCTGGACCGCTCGCGAAGCCGCTCCAGGAGCACCTCACGATCGCGGACGGCGCCGAGCGCCAAAGCGAGCCAGCCCAGCTCCGAACGCAGTGGTTCGGACCAATCAGGCTCGAGCAGCGGGCCGAACGTGCGCAGGTGGGAGCGCAGCTTGCGCGTGGCCACGCGCTCCTGGTGAACGCCTTCGGGATCTGTACCCAGGCGCACCAGCGGATCGTTGCGCAGGACCGCGGCGACCGCTTCGGCGAGCACGCTCCGGATGACGTCGCGCGCGGGCGACTCCGCAGTGACCGGAAGTGGCGCGACCTCCGGTGGCTCCATCGCGCGCGGGCCTAGAGCGCGGATGTGCTTGGGGGTCGGGTCTGGAGCTCCCGCTCCGGCCGCGCGCAGGCGCTCGACGAGTGGGGCCAAGATTGCCTCGTTGCCATCGGCGCCCGCAAGCTCGATCTCGATCTCGCGAAACCGGGCCGCGACGCGACGGCCATCCCGCACCGAGACCTCGTCGTCGACGACCTCTGCGACCCGGCTGCCGTCAGCGCCGACCAGCCGGGCGCGACGGCGCATCGTCGAGAGGCGGGCCACCGGCACCAGCTCGGACGTGCGCACGTAGGCGCGCACCAGGGCCAGCGCGGCGGCGGGCGGCTTCTTCGTCCCACCCGGAAAGTTGATTTCGTCGCGTTCGAGCATCCCTGCTTGCTCACGCCCCTCTCCCGAGCCCTCTCCCCGAGGGGGAGAGGGGGATAGCTTTAATGTCCAGCCCTCGCCGGCGCGGTGCCGGAGCGAGACGCCCCAGCGCGCGAGACGGAGGTCGGAGGTGTCGTAGTAGACCGTCTCCAGCCGGGCCACTTCGGGCGGGGTGACGGTCACTCCATCGACGACCCCGTTGAGGTCGGGGAGGTGGAACGCGGGGCCGGCCCCGAGCTTCACCTCGCGCTCTTTAATGGGGTCCCCGCGAATTCAAGCTGCAAGCTCTGAATTCGTGGGGCCTAAGCATGTTTTATTAAGCTGACCACTCCATTGCCGCGCGCGCGTTCCAGGGCCAGTTCCTGAAAGCGCTTGTGCGCGTTGAGCCCGATTTCGGTGGGCACCCGCTGCCACGATCCGTCCGCTGCCAGGTGCCAGGCGAGGACGTCGTCGGCGAGCTCGATCTCGAAGATCTCGGCGAGTCGAGCGCAGAGCTTCAGATCGGTGACCGGGACCACCGCCTCGACGCGGCGGTCCAGGTTGCGCTGCATGATGTCCGAGGAGCCGAGGTAGTAATCGGGCTGGGCGCCGCCGCCGAACCGGAAGATGCGCGAGTGCTCGAGGAAGCGGCCGACGACCGAACGCACCCGGATCCTCTCTGAGAGTCCAGGGACGCCGGGCCGCAGCGAGCACATGCTCCTTACGATCAGGTCGATCTCAGCGCCGGCCTGAGATGCCGAATACAGCGCGTCGATGATGTCGGGATCGATGAGGTTGTTGACCTTGATCGTGATGCGGCCGCCCGGCTTCGCCTCGCGCTCGATGAGCTGGGTGATGCCCGATCGCAGGCTCGACGGCGCCACCAGCAGCTTGCGGTATCGATGCTGCCGGCTGTATCCGGTGAGGAGGTTGAACAGCTCTGTGACGTCGGCCCCCAGGTCGGCATCGGCTGAGAGCAGGCTCACGTCCTCGTATCCGTGGGCGGTGCTCGGGTTGTAGTTGCCGGTGCCCACGTGGACGTAGTTCTGGATGCTCTTGCCTTCGCGGCGCACGACCAGAGTCACCTTGGCATGAGTCTTCAAACCCACCAATCCGTACACGACGTGGACGTTGGCTTCCTCGAGCGCTCTCGCCCAAGCGATGTTTGCCTGCTCGTCGCCGCGAGCCTTGAGCTCCACGAGAGCGGCCACCTGTTTGCCGGACTCGGCCGCCCTGATGAGGGCGCGGACGATCGGGCTCGCCGGTCCGGACGTGCGGTACAGCGTCTGCTTGATGGCGAGCACGTTGGGGTCGCTCGCGGCCTGGTCGATGAAGGCCTCGACCGAAGTCGCAAACGAGTCGTATGGATGGTGGGCCAGGACGTCGCCCGACCGAAGCACGGCGAACAGGTCGGGGACCTCGGCGCCGATTCCACGCAGCCGAGGCTGCGTGGCGGGCGTCCACGGCTCCTCTTTCAGGTCCGGGCGGTCGAGCTGCCACAACGCGCTCAAGCTGCCGAGGTCGAGCAATCCGTCTGATTGGTAGACGTCGGCGGGCTGCAGCTCCAGCTCACGCGTGAGCAGGTCCAGCACCTCGGGTGACATCCCCGGGTCGACCTCCAGTCGCACGACTCGCGCGTGGCGGCGGCGGCGGCGGAGCTCGGTCTGGATGGCTGCGAGCAGATCCTCGGCATCGCTGTCGACATCGTCCAGGTCGCCGTCGCGCGTGACCCGGAATGGGTGGTGCGCAATCACGTCCATGCCCGGGAAGAGCGCCTGCAGGTGGAGCGAGATCACGTCCTCGAGCGGCACGAATCGTGAGTCCTCGCCAAGCGCGATGAAGCGAGGCAGCACCGGCGGCACTTTGACGCGCGCGAAACGGTGCTCGCGACGCTGTGGGTCGCGGACCGTGACTGCGAGGTTGAGTGAGAGGTGGGAGATGTAGGGGAACGGATGGCCTGGGTCCACTGCCAGCGGCGTCAACACCGGGAAGATCTGCTGCCTGAAGACCGTGTGGAGCTGCGTTAATTCCTTCTTGCTCACCTCGTCGGCGCGCACGATGGAGATGCCAGTGGCGGCGAGGGCGGGGACGATGCCCGAGTTGTAGAGGCGCGTCTGGCGCTCCACCAGTCCTTCGACCCGGCCGCGGATGGCCTTGAGCTGCTCCAGCGGCGACATGCCGTCCGGCGATGCGACGGCGACGGCCGCCAGCACCTGCTCCTTGAGACCGGCGACGCGAACCTGGAAGAAGTCGTCCAGGTTCTGGCTGAATATGCCCAGGAACCTCACCCGCTCGAGCAGGGGCAGGTGGGGGTCCTCGGCCATGGCCAAGACGCGCTCGTCGAAGTCCAGCCGGGACAGCTCCCGGTTCAGGAATCGAGGGGCGTCCGGGAGGGCCTGGGGACCTACCGGCTCAGAGTCTGAATGTGCTCCAACCGCCACCGGACCAACTGTAGCGGTTGCAGCCGAAATCCTTGGTTAGGACCAGGTTAAGGGCGCGTGAAGTCTGTCAAGGCCTCCGGAATCAGGCTCTGGCGGGCGAAATCCGGCCGGGATTACGACCTCCGCGTGGCCGGCGGGCGGCCAGTTTCAGCCGCCAGCCGGTAGCCGGTAGCCTGGCTACCTCGCGACTTACTCTCAAACTCCAGACACTGAATCTAGCCAGGCGGCCGAGTTGGCCGGCAATGTTAGGTGACCGTCCCTGACGGTGACCAGGGGCGCGCTCGCCATCGCGAGGCGCCCGCAGGCGGGGATCCTGACCGGACGGCTGAGAAAGTTGCACGCGACCGTCAAGCGTTCCCGCTGGTAGGTCAGCACGCCGTCGGGTGCCGGCCGCCAGGCTGTCGATGGCGGCAGCCAGGGCGAGAGGCGGCGTCGCAGCGCCAGCGCCCGTTTGTAGAACGACAACATCGAGGTGCCGGACCCTTCCTCCGTAGCAACCGAAAACCCTTCCCACCCGGCGGGCATCGGCAGCCACGGCGCGGCGAGGGAAAAGCCGGCATTGGGCTCGCCCTTTTTCCAGGGCAGCGGCACCCTGCAGCCATCCCGCCCCGGGTGGTGGCCCTGAGTGTGGATGTACAACGGATCCTGTCGCGCTTCGGGCGGAACGTCCACCTCTTCGAGCCCAAGCTCCTCGCCCTCGTAGAGAAAGACCTGGCCGGGCAGGCCGAGTAGGAGCAGCAGCGCCGCACGCGCGCGTTCGCGTCCGGTGTAGCCACCCCCCAGGCGCGTGACGTGGCGGACCACGTCGTGGTTGGACAGCGTCCAGCTCGGCGCGGCACCGGGTCCGCTCACGGCCTCCATGTCGATGTCGATCGACTCGCGCCAAGCGTGGGCATCCCAGCGCACGCGGATCAGCGCGAACGCCATGTTGAGCTGGTCCGGAAGGATGTAGCGCGACTGGCGATGCGGCTCGAAGATCTCTCCAACGAGCACGCGCTGCGGTTGGTACTCGTTGAGGATATGGCGCCACCTTCGGTACACCTCGTGGACTTGCGGCTGGTCGGTGATCAGGAACGCCGGGTCCGGTCGGAGCATGCCGCTGAGACGATCCTTGACCATCGGCACGTCGGCGAGGTCCTTGCGCTTGAAGAGTGCGGATGCCACGTCGATGCGATAGCCGTCGGCGCCGCGGTCGAGCCAGAACCTGACGATGCGCTCGAACTCCGCCGGGACCTCGGGATTCCACCAGTTGAGATCGGGCTGCTGGGGGGCGAACAGATGCAGGTACCACTGGCCGCTGCCTTCGTCGCGGGTCCATGCGGGACCGCCGAACGCCGAGCGCCAATTGTTGGGCGGCGATCCGTCCGGCTTGCCGTCGGCGAAGTGATAGAAGGCACGATGGGGATCGTCGCGCGAGCTCAGGGCGGCCTGAAACCACGGATGCTGGTCGGACGTATGGTTGGGGACGAGGTCGCACAGCACCTTGAGCCTGAGCTCATGGGCGCGCGCGACGAGCTGGTCGAAGCCGGCGAGCGTTCCGTACTCGGGATTGACGTCGTAGTAGTCGGCGACGTCGTAGCCGTGGTCCTTTTGCGGCGAGGGATAGAAGGGCGTGAGCCAGACCGCATCGACGCCCAGTCGTTTCAGGTAGTCAAGCCGCGAAGTGATGCCCGGCAGGTCGCCTATGCCGTCGTCGTCGGAGTCGGCGAAGCTGCGGACGTAGATCTCGTAGAAGACCGCGCCTCGCCACCATGGGCTCAACCGACGTTTCGCTTCATCCAGTCGTTGAGTGGGCCCGAGTCCTTGAAAACTTTGACTATTTGCTTGCGGGCAGCCGCGCTGCCAAGCCACGGCTGCAGGCCAAGGTTCTTGTATATGTAGAGGAGCTTGCGCCTGAGCAGTCGCTCTCGCGGGTGGTCCTGCCCGAAACCGGGCGGCACCCGCTTGAGCTCCTCGCCACCAATCTTGTAACCAGCCCGTTCCAGCTTGGCCACGATCGCTACCAATTGCTTACCGGAGGCTTCCGCCGCGACCTTCTTTCGATACTTGTTCAGCTCCTGAGGTGTGAACTCGTAGCGGCCCGAGGCGACCGTCAGGCCGCGGGCGTCAAGCGAGAGATACCCTCCGTTGCCCTCCATGCCCGCGTAACCCGCGATGTTGGTCTTGTAGGGCGACTTGTCCTTCGAGAACCGGATGTCGCGGTTGGCACGGAACACCTTCCCAGGCCCATAGTCAGGCTCGAGCGACTCGATCAGCGCGACCATGGGGCCCCTGACCGCCTCTTCATAAATCGTGCGGTGGGCGTCGAAGTACTTCTTGGAGTTGTCGAGCTCGAGCCCGATGAAGAAGCGCTGACACTCTTCAGGCCAGCCTTTGAACGCGTTCGCCACGATGGCTCCAAGGATATCGCGCGACGGGAACCACCAAAATAACCGCTGTGGGTGACGGGGTTGTGGACGCGGCGATCGAGACGCATGGACTGCGACGTGTTTTCAAGACCCGAAAGCAGATCGTCGAGGCGGTGGCCGGTGTGGACCTCACGGTTCGCAACGGCGAGATCTTCGGGTTCCTCGGACCTAATGGCGCCGGCAAGACGACCACGCTGCGCATGCTCGCCACGCTGTTGCCGCCGAGCGGCGGCAAGGCCACGGTCGCCGGCTGCGATCTGCTGACTCAGCCGGACCGCGTCCGCAAGCGGATCGGCTATGTGAGCCAGGCTGGCGGCTCGGACTACGAGGTGGTCGGGCGCTTCGAGCTGACCTTCCAGGGCCGCCTGTATGGAATGACGCGCGAGGCGGCGAGCAAGCGGGCCGTCGAGCTCATCGAGATGCTGGAGCTGGAGGTATGCGCCGACCGAACCGTCAAGACGTACTCGGGTGGACAGAAGCGGCGCCTTGACATCGGGCTCGGGCTGGTGCACGACCCCAAGCTCTTGTTCCTGGACGAGCCCACCACCGGGCTCGACCCTCAGTCCCGCGCGCGCGTCTGGGACGAGGTGCGGCGCATGCATGATCGCGGCACGACCGTGTTCCTGACCACTCACTACCTGGACGAAGCGGACGCGCTTTGCGATCGGATCGCGATCATCGACTACGGCAAGATCGTGGCTGAAGGCACGCCCGAAGAGCTCAAGCGCGCGGTCGCCGGTGACGTCGTCACGCTGACCGTGGCCGGCTCACCCCAGGCCGCACTGGACAGCCTGAAGGAGCAGCCGTACGTACGCGAAGCCTCGATCGAAGATGGAACCGTCCGGCTCTATGTCGATCGGGGCGAGGTCGCGATGCCGGCGATCCTGCGCCAGCTCGACGCGGCCGGCCTGCAGCTGCTGACCATCGGGCTGCACCGGCCGAGCCTGGACGACGTCTTCCTCCGCCAGACGGGCCGCTCGCTGCGCGAGGTGGCGGCATGAAGCTGCTCCGCGACGTCTGGCTCGTGTTCGGTCGCTATTTCTGGATTTTCACCCACAACCCAGCCTGGGTCGTCATCGGCGTCGTCCAGCCGCTGCTCTACCTGATCCTCTTCGCGCCCTTGCTGAAGCCACTCGCCTCGACGCCCGGTTTCCCCAAAGGAGGCGCCTACAACGTCTTCGTGCCCGGGCTGCTCGTCCAGCTCGGATTGTTCGGGGCGGCCGGCGTCGGCTTCAGCCTGATCTCCGAGCTTCGGATCGGTGTGATCGAGAGGCTGCGCGTCACGCCTGTGAGCCGGGTGGCGCTGCTGCTGGGACGGGCGCTTCGCGATGTCGTCACGATCCTCCTGCAGTCGCTGATCCTGATCCTGCTGGCGCTTCCGTTCGGCCTCAACATCAACGTGATCGGGGTCGTGGTCGTGCTTGCGCTGATCGCTCTGATCGGACTGCTGACGGCATCGGTCGCGTATGCGGTCGCGCTGTGGACGCGCAGCGAGAACAGCTACGCGCCGATCATCTTCACGTCGACGCTTCCGATCCTCCTTCTGTCCGGCGTCTTGCTGCCCATGGGCCTCGCGCCGTCATGGCTCCGCAACATCGCGCTGGCGAACCCGCTCTCATATGCGGTCGACGCGGCCCGCGCCGTATTCCTCGGCCACCTCGGCGATCCCAGCGTGGTCAAGGGCGTCGTGATCATGGCCGTGCTCTGTCTCATCTCCATTGTTCTGGGCGCGCGCGCGTTCGGCCGCGCCGTGGCTTGACCC
>CATPBF010000031.1 GCA_955652585.1 Candidatus Dormiibacterota bacterium
CCTACAAAGCGTGCGATGACTCCGGAACCGGCGGTGGCTATGTTGCTGAAGCCCATGAACAGGCCTGCCTCACCGGGCGGGATTATGTCCTGGATGAAGGCCCAGTCGACGGAGAAGAAGAGCCCGTACCCGATCCCTATCACGACGCCGACCAGGGTCGCCTGAGCAGCCAGGACCGGGACCTTCAGGGCATTCGCAAGCGGCTCCAACAGTGACGAGGGTAATAGCTGGTAGTGGCTGAAGACCAGAATCAGCACTCCAGCGGCGCCCAGCAGGCCACCCCACAGGATCAGGGGCCGCCGCCCGATCCGATCTGAAGCCCGTGCCGCCGGCAGCGCGACGATGAGGGCGGACACGATCACCAAGCCCTGGAGCGTGTAGGCGGCGGTCACGGCCGCGTCGACGTGGCCCTGATAGAAGACGTCGCTGAAGTAGTACAGAACGAAGCTTTGCAGCCCGACCAACCCCATGAGGATCAGCAGCCGGGAGGCCATCAGCCACAGGAAATGCGGGTTGCGCAGTGGTCGTGAGAAGGTGGTTGCGAACGCTTGCCGCAGGCTCGTGAACTGCGCCCTGGTTGCCTCAGCCCGGTCGGGGACCAGCAGCACGGTCGGCACCATCGTGGCCAGCAGGAGAAAGCAGATGCTGAGGATCGCCGCGGTCCGCCCGAAGTGGGCGAGGATGTAGCCCGCCCCCACCGATCCCGCAATCAACCCGATCGCGTTCGACGCCCCGTAGTAACCGGAGGCGGTGCCGCGCTGCGCCACCGGGACGACGTCGGGTAGGAGGCCCTGGTATGGACCCTGCGCCGTGTTGGATGCCGTTTGCAGCAGGAAGTAGAAGATCAGGACCAGCCAGTAGCTGCCGGCCAAGGCAATGCCGACCAGGAAGATCACGTCTCCGACGGTGCCGGCGAAGATAAACGGGTGCCGGCGCCCGAACCGCGTGCGGGTGCGGTCCGAGTACGAGCCGACCAGCGGCTGCCAGACCACCGCCATCAGCGACCCGACTCCCTCCAGGACGCCCAGCGCCGGCCCCTTGTGCGCATTGCCGACCAGGTGGACGACGAGGTCGGGCAAGATCAGGCCGCCGAGGCTCGTCCACAGGTAGCCGATCGCGATCCAGTAGATGGACAGAAGGGCGAAGTCGAGATGGGTCAGCCGGGCTAACGACCGCCGTGCGGCCAGCGCCATCAATCTGGTTCGTAGGGAGGGAGCGACTTCTTGACCGGACGGTCTTCCCGATAACCGAGCGCGTACTCGCCCTGGAGGATCGTGTGAATCTCGCGCGTGCCCTCGTAGATGATCGGCGCACGTGCGTTGCGGAGGAAGCGCTCAACCGGGTACTCGGCCGAATATCCATACGCCCCGTGGACCTCGATGGCGTCATGGGCGGCGTTGAAAGCGGCATCGGTGGCGTACTGCTTGGCCATCGACACGTCGCGTGTGTGTCGAATGCCTTTGTTTTTCATCCACGCGACTTTGAAATACAGGAGCCGGCAGATCTCGTAGTCGCGTGACATGCGCGCAATCATCTGCTGGACCAGCTGGTAGCGGCCGATCTCCTGGCCGAACGTCTTGCGTTCGCGCGCGTACTTCACCGATGCGTCTAGGCAGGCGCGAACGGTGCCGGCGGCGCCCGCTGCGACCGTGAAGCGCCCGTTGTCAAGGCAGCTCATTGCGATCTTGAACCCATCGCCTTCATCGCCGATCCGATCACGCTCGGGCACCTCGACGTCGGACATGAAGATCGAACCCACGTCACCAGCCCGGATGCCGAGGCGATCCTTGATCGGTTCCGTTCGCAGCGCCGGCCCGCATTGGGCGCGGTCGAGCATGAAGGCGGAGACGCCGCGGCTTCCGGCCGTCGGGTCTGTCTTGGCGAAGACGAGGAGGAAGTCGGCGGTGTCCGCGTCGGAAACCCACACCTTCGATCCGTTGAGGACGTAGCCGCCGCCGGATCGACGGGCGGTCGACTGCATCGAGGCCACGTCGGAGCCGGCGTTCGGCTCGGTGAGCCCATAGCAGGCGAGCTTCTGGCCCGAAGCCATGGGCACGAGCCATCGCTGCTTCTGGTCCTCGTCGGCCCACGTGTACAGCCCCATGCCGACCAGGCCGACATGCACGGAAAGCACCGTCCGATAGGTGGTATCGACGTACTCGAGCTCCTCGCAAACCAGGCCCAGGGACAGGTAGTCCAGGCCGTGGCCGCCGTAGCGCTGCGGGAAGCACACGCCGGGCAGCCCCATCGAAGCGAGCTTCGCGAAGATCTTGGGGTCGTGGTGGCCTTCGCGATCGTTGGCCGCGACCGTGGGTGCGAACTCGCGCGCGCAAAAGTCGCGGACAGCGGCCACCAGCTGTTCCTGGTCTTCTGTCAGCGCCAGGTCGAGCACTACTTGCTGGGCGAGGGACTTACTTTCGGCGTGGGCGACGGGGTCACCTTGGGGAGGGGCTTCAGATCGTGCGGCCCGACGTGGCCAATGAACGGAATATGGGACCCGATGGAGAGGACTATCGGAACCGCCCTCGAGCTGTGCAGCTGCGGTTGCAGGAAATCGATAAAGATCTGCTGCAGCTGGTGGATGCCCGCCACCGAGTCGATGCTCGCGCCCGATGACTTGCCGGCGGCGGTCTTGAGCGCTTGGAGATCCGACTTGGAGACCATCGCCGAAGTGATCGGGTTGGAGAGGATGAAGTTCTCCAGCTGATTGACCTGGGCCAGGGTCAGGGTCGCGCTTTTCAGCGTCGGCTCGAATGCGTTGTCGAGGGTGACCAGCGCCGAAACGGCCAGGTAGATGATGACGATGGTCACGGCGACGTGGACGAAGATCCCGAGCAGGCCGTCGACACCACGAATCGCCTCGAGGCGATGGAACGCGCCTCCGATCGCGCCTCCGATCGCGCCCAGGATCACCGCAAGGATCAGGGCCACGAACACGCTCAGCACCGCGTTGATGTGCAGGAGCTTCTGCATCTCGTTTGTGTACTGGTCGTGGAACCTAAAGATCACCAGGAGAGTGCCGAAGAAGAAGATCTCCGCCATGAGCGGCTGGATCACTCCTCGCTGGTATCCGAGGAAGAGCGCCACTATGAGCGCGAGCACGATGACCGCGTCGATGATCATGCGGTCCTGGCCTTCGACGAGACTAGCTCGCGGCGAGCTTCGATGACCAGGAAGCCACCAAACATGGCGATGATACCCACCGCTTCACTGAGAGGCTGCGCGATGTAAACGCCCTTTGACTGCGCGTAGCTGTGGCCGCCGGCCACGATGAACGCGCCCGTGGCCAGCACGGCCAGGCCGAGCACCCGGTTTCGTGGCGCGCCCGAACGCGCCGACTTCCATGCCGACCAGGCCGCGCCGCCGACGAGGAGCAGCGATCCGCCGACATTCGTGATCAGCGGCAGTGCGGCCGAAACGTCGATCGCGCCGCGAGGCGGGACCTGCGCCTTTAGCAGCGCCGGGTACGTATGCGACATGAGCACGGCCACCACACATATCAACGAGATAGCGGTCATGACGATTACGGCCCACCGTCCAGCTCGAGGCGGCACGAGCAGCAGCAGCGAGCCGGTTCCCAGCCAGCCTACGTTCAGCAGCCCCCCGAAGAGGTAGTAACCCTTGTAGGTTGCATCCGACCAGCCGGCAAGCTGCCCGACGGTCTCGAATGCGGCCGCCACCCCGAACATCGCGAGGGCCAGCGCCCAGATCGCCTGGTAGGGCTTGCGGCGCGTGAGATATTGCCGTCCCACGACCACCGCGAAGGCGGCGCCGACCGCGGCTGCAATGAGGGGGATCAGGAACACCGCGGCCAATGATAGTGGGATGGCCTCGAGAGGCCACCCCGTACGGGCGATCCCGCCTGGCTTCAGTTAGACTCGGTGCACTCTTGGCCCGAACGATCGCCGTCGCCATGCAAAAGGGTGGTGTTGGCAAGACCACCACTGCTGTCAACCTCGGCGCTGCACTGGCGGAGATCGGCCAGCGCGTTTTGCTCATCGATCTCGACGCTCAGGGTCACCTGACCCTCTACATGAAGCCTCCCGCCGAGCTGGAGAAGACGATCTACCACCTCCTGGTCGACCCCGACACAACGGTCACCGACGTCGTGCAAGAGGCACCGCAGATGGGCGTTCATTACATCCCGGCAGACGTCGAGCTGGCCGGCGCCGACAACCAGCTCATAAACGAGATCGGCCGCGAGAGCATCCTTCGCGACAAGCTCGAGCCGGTGCAGAAGCGCTACGACTTCATCATCATCGATTGCCCGCCATCACTCGACCTGATCGTCATCAACGCGCTGGTGGCGGCGGACGAGGTGCTGGTGCCGCTGCAGGCAGAATTCCTGGCGCTGAAGGGCATGCAGGAGCTCCTGATCACAATGGAGCGCGTGAAGCGCCGGCTCAACCCGCGCCTGGAGCTCATCGGCATCCTCCCCACCCTCTACAAGGCGCGCGCGCTCCATTCGCAGGAGGTGCTCGCTGCGGTTAGAGAGAAGTACGGCGACAAGGTGTACGACTTCGGCGTCACCGACTCGATTCGCTTCGCGGAGACGCCGCTGGCAGGGCAGTCGATCCTCCAGTACGCGAAGGACTCAGACGGCGCGAGGTCGTATCGTGCACTGGCAGCCCGGGTAATGGAGAATCACAGGGACTGATGCCTACCTTCAAGCGCGTTACGCTCTCAGGCTCGGAGGAGCTGTTCCGGCCGACGCGGCCGCAGGTCGTGACCGACACCGACGACGTGATCCGGGAGACGGTCGATAGGCACGAGAAGGTCAAAGAGGTCGTGTTCCGGACGCTTCAGTTCACGCCGGAGGAGATCGAGCTCCTGCTCGAAGCGATCCAGACGGCCAAGTATCCAGATCGGGTGCGAGCGAAGCCGGCTCTGGACAAGTTCGACTCCCTGGATGCGCTTCGGGTCAAAGTCCAGGGCGAAACGGCAGACTGAATTTATGAGAGAAAACCTGCCGGTTTTCCCTCATCGGCGGGTCGGCTTCGCCGACGCGCCTGCGTCTTTTCTCGCTGTTGGGATTGACTAAATATCTCTCCTCGCCACGCATGGTGCCAATCAGGCACGTTAAGGGACGGCCGGAGTAAATCCGGCCCAGACACCACGCATTAGCGTTTCTTGGAGCGGCGGCGGATGTAGCCGTAGGTCCAGAAGAGACACACGCCGAGCAAGAGGATCGAGAAGCCGACCACGGCGGCGCGCTGCATTTGCGTAAATACTGAGACATGGGGAAACTGGGGATCGTCAAGGTCAGGCTCGATCGCGAGGTCAACGGCTACGTCCTGTCGTGCGGGACCACGAAGGAGGCGGTCGTCATCGACCCGGGCCTTCCCGTCGACAAGCTCGCCGAGCAGGCCAATGGGCTGACCGTCAAGTACATCGTGGCCACCCATGGGCACCCGGGCCACGTGGCTGGCAAGGACGACCTGAAGGAGCTGACCGGCGGCCAGACGGCGATTCACTCGGCCGACGCCAAACAGTTCCTGCGCTCGGCCGACCGCTATCTGCTCGACGGGGACGAGCTAGAGTTCGGCGAGTTCAAGCTCATGGTGCTCTACACGCCGGGACACACACCAGGGAGCGTGTGCTTCGTCATCGCGAACCACGCGTTCGTGGGCGATACCCTCCTTGCAGGCGGGATCGGCAAGCAGACGCCCGAGACCGACCTGCGTCGGCAGATGATGAGCATCGGCACCAAGCTGATGCGGCTGCCGCTCGCGACCGCGCTTTATCCGGGCCACGGGCCCGCGACCAGCCTCGAGCGTGAGCTCGGGCAGAACCCGATCTTCCGAGGCGCACCGACCCGCGCTTAGCTATTGGTTCCGAACCCCAAGCGAATGTTGGTGACGGAGGCGCTAGCTCCGCGCCGGGCGGACCATGCGGCCCGAGGCGCGACCGACAGTCTTGCCATCGCGCGCGACGAGCACCCCCCGCAGATAGACCTCGTGCACCGAGAATCCGAAATCCAATCCGTTGAGGGCGGCGTGGCGCTGGCGTGAACGCATGATCTCCGGGCGCACCAGGGTGAGCCGCTTGGGATCGACGATCACGATGTCGGCATCAAAGCCCGGCGCTATCGTCCCTTTGGTCTCTTGAAGGCCCGCCAGCGCCGCCGGCGCTTCCGAGACCCAGCGCGGCGCCCGCCAAACATCGCCGAGCCGATGGGCAAGCTCGAGACAGCTCGCGTATAGCGTCTGGACGCCCGGGCTGCCCGCGGGCGCTTCGTCGAGAGACGCCGCCTTCTCCACATCCGTGTGCGGCGCGTGATCGGTGGCGACGATCCCGATCGTGCCTTTCGAAAGCCCTTCGACCAGGGCGTCGCGATCGCCCGCGGACCGGATCGGCGGGAAAACCTTCATGGCGGTCCCCACCCTTTCGTAATCCTCGTCGCAGAGCCACAGGTACTGCGGGCAGGTCTCCAGGCTCAGGGGTGCGCCGGCATCCATCGCCTCTCTTGCCGCGGCCAGGCCGGCGGAGCTCGACAGGTGGGCAACGTGCAGCCTTACGCCTGAAGCTCCGGCAATCTCGGCCGCCGCGGCGATCGCCACGGCTTCGGCCTCGGCCGGTCGTGACTCCAGCAGGTCCGCGTACGTCTCGAGCGGGCGTCGAAACGCACGGAGGATTCCAGGATCTTCAGCGTGGATCACCAAGGGCAAGCCGAGGCTCGCGATCACGGGAGCCACCCGCGCGAGCGTTCCGTAGTCGGGTGGCGGCTCGAGCGCCGGGTCGTCGAGGTCGGCCGAGTAGATGACCTGCTTGCGACTGAGGCTGAAGGCATAACCGAGGTAGGCTTTGAAACCGGTCGCGCCTGCGGCCGCCAGGCCCTCGAGCTCGTCGGGCGTGCTGCCCGAGCGCACCAGGCCCCACAAGCCGAAATCGACCCGCGCCTTCCCGCGCGCGAGTGCAGCCTTGCCCTCGAGCATGCCGGCCCCATCCACCGCCGGCACCGTGTTGGGCATGTCGATGACCGTGGTCACGCCACCTGCGGCCGCCGCTGAGGTCAGCGTTCCGAAGTCCTCTTTGTGTGGAAAGCCTGGGTCTCGGCTGTGTACGTGCACGTCGATCGCGCCCGGCAGCACGTACATGCCGCGCGCATCGACGACCTGCGCACCTGAGGGGTGTGGTTCATGGCCCACGCTGGTAATGACGCCATCGGCGACCTGTACGTCCACCTCACGCGGGCCCTCCGGCGTGTGGACGATGCCGCCCTCGATGACGAGCGCGATCGCCCGCGCGGAATCAGTCAAGCTCGAGGTCGGCGATGCGGAACAGCGGCGAGTAAGGAATGCCGGCCGCTCGGATGTTCTCCTCACCACCCTCGCCGCGATCGAGGACGACGACCAGGTGAATCACCTCGACGCCTGCATCACGCAGCACCTGCGCCGAGCGCAATGAGTCACCGCCGGTAGTGACAACGTCCTCGATCACAGTGACGCGCTCTCCAGGCTCGAACCGTCCTTCTATCTGCTTGGAGGTGCCATATCCCTTAGGCTCTTTGCGCACGAGGACCAGGGGCAGTCCCGTCTCCATGGAGACGGCTCCACCGAGCAGCACCGCGCCCAGCTCCGGCGCCGCCAGGCGCTGCGTCTCGGCCGGCACCAGCTGGGCCAGGTGGCGGCCCAGCCTGCGCAGCAGCGCGGGATCGGTTTCGAACAAGAACTTGTCGAAGTACCGGTTCGAGCGTTTTCCAGAGCGAAGGAGGAAATCGCCCTTGAGGTAGGAGGCGGCGACCAGCTCGCGCCCCAAGTCCTTCAGCTCAGCGATCACCAGGTCAATCTAATGGATAGAAACAAGCCGCCAGGTGCTCGGCTCCAAACGATTCGAGCGGCGGCTCCTCTTCCGCGCAGTGCGGTTTTGCGCGCGGGCAGCGCGTTCGGAAGCGGCAGCCGGACGGAGGATTGACCGGCGAGGCGACGTCGCCTTGCAGGAGCACGCGCTCCCGCGCGCGCTCGATGAGCGGATCGGGGATCGGGATCGCCGAAAGCAGCGAACCCGTGTAAGGGTGGCGCGGGCGCCGGTAGAGCTGCTGGCCGGGCGCGATCTCCATGATCTTGCCCAGGTACATGACCGCAATACGGTTGGAGATGTGCTTCACGACGGAGAGGTCGTGGGCGATGAAGAGGTAGGTCAGGTCGAACTTGCTTTGCAGGCTCTCGAGCAAATTGATGATCTGCGCCTGGATTGAAACGTCAAGCGCTGAGATCGGCTCGTCACAAACGATGAAGCTGGGATCGACCGCCAGCGCGCGCGCGATTCCTATGCGCTGCCGCTGGCCGCCTGAGAATTCGTGGGGATAGCGGTCGACAAAACCGGGGTTCAGACCGACCACATCGAGCAGCTCGCGGACTCTCTCTCGCCGCGCGGGGCCGACCGCGAGGCGATGGACGTCGAGAGGCTCGCCCACTATGTCGCCGACCGTTTGCCTTGGATCGAGCGACGCATACGGGTCCTGAAAGATCATCGCCATGTCCCGGCGATGAGCCCGCAATGCCGCGCCCCGCTGGTGGGTGATGTCCTCGCCCTTGAACTTGATCGTGCCGGCCGTGGGGTCGAGCAGGCGAATGATGGTGCGGCCCAGCGTCGATTTGCCGCAGCCTGACTCGCCGACCAGGCCCAACGTCTCACCCTTCTTGATGTCCAGGTCGACGCCGTCGACCGCCCGCACATGAGCCGTGGTCCGCTGCAGCACGCCGGAGGCGACCGGGAACCAGGTCTTCAGCTCTCGCACTGACACGAGCGGGTCCGAGGTGGTCCACGCCCGCTTCAGCTGTACGGGTCTTGTTTCAGGCACCTTTCAACTCCGCGCCAGACTGGGTGACCCAGCATGCGGCGAGCTGCGTGTCCCCGACCGGGTTCAGCGCCGGGACGTCTCGCGAGCACCGCTCGACTTTGAAGTGACACCGCGGATGAAACGCGCAGCCGGAAGGAAGGTTGATGAGATCCGGCGGGAGCCCTTCGATCGGCTTCAGCGGCTCGTGGCGCTCTTCGTCAAGTCGCGGTATGGAACGCAAGAGAGCCCACGTGTACGGATGCTTGGGGTGGGCGAAGACATCCACGGTCGGGCCCGACTCAACGATGCGGCCCGCATACATCACCATCACCCGCTCGCACATCCCCGCCACCACGCCCAGGTTGTGCGTGATCAGGATCGTGGCGGTTCCGAACTCCCTGTTGACGTTGCGCAGCAGGTCGAGGATCTGCGCCTGGATGGTGACGTCGAGCGCCGTTGTCGGCTCGTCGGCGATCAATACCTTGGGCGTCGTGGTAAGGCCCATCGCGATCATCGCGCGCTGACGCATCCCACCCGAGAACTGGTGCGGATAGTCGCGCGCGCGTTTCTCCGGCGCAGGGATGCCGACCTTGCCCAACATGGACACGGCAACACCCATCGCCCGTGCCTTGTCCCAGCCCTGGTGCAGCCGGACCGGCTCTCCCACCTGCCATCCCGTGCGGAAGACCGGATTGAGCGACGTCATCGGGTCCTGAAAGATCATCGCGATCTCCTGGCCGCGGATCTCGCGCATCTCGGCGTCGGATACCTTGGTCAGGTCGCGGCCCTTGAACCGGACCTCGCCGCCGACGATCTTGCCCGGGCGCTGAAGGCGCATTACGCTCAGCGCCGTCACCGATTTGCCGCTGCCGGATTCCCCGACTAAGCCCAGGGTCTCACCCGCATGGAGCTCGAGCGACACGCCATCGACCGCTTTCACGACCCCTTCCGGCGTGAAGAACTGGGTCTTGAGGTCATGTACCTCGAGGAGCGGTTGGGGCAACGCCGCTGCCCTACCGGAGCCTTGGATCGAAAGCGTCGCGGATTGCGTTGCCGAACAGGTTGGCGGCCAGGACTGTGATGAAGATTGTCAGCCCAGGCCATACCACGAGCCAGCTCGAATGGAAGAAGAAGGTCTCAGAGTTGGTCAGCATGTTGCCCCAGCTCGGGGTTGCCGGTGAGATGCCGAGACCAAGGAAATCCAGAGACGCCTCGATGAGGACGACCGAGCCGAGATACAGGCTGCCGAAGACGATCAGCACATGGAGCACGTTGGGCAGTAGGTGGCGGAGGATCAGGCGTGGGTCAGTCGCGCCAACCGAGCGTGTCGCGACCATGAAATCGCGCGTGCGCACCGACAGCACCTCGCCCCGCACGAGCCGCGCGATACTTCCCCAGCCGACCGACGCGATGATGAGCGCAAGCGTGATGGTGTTGGGCTTGAAGAGGATCGACATCAGGATGAAGAGGAAGATCGCCGGCACCGCCAGGATGATGTCGACAAAGCGCATCAAGAGGCCGTCGATCAGCCCGCCGTAGTAGCCGGCGACCAAACCGACGCCGGCTCCGATCGTGAGCGCGACGCCGACCGCAAGGAAGCCGATCCCCATCGACACCTGCGCGCCGTAGAACATGCGGGTGAGCTCATCGCGACCGAGGTCGTCCGTGCCCAGGATGTGGTGAGGGCTCAGCGGGGGCAAGAACGTGTTCACCAGGTCGATGCTCCTGGGGTCTGTGTGGGTGAAGATCGCCGCCAGCAAGGGCGACGTCAACGCGAC